>JAITDF010000315.1 GCA_031282705.1 Opitutaceae bacterium
TGTTTTTAATATAACTGATGTCACGCGACCGGCAGATTTTGGCAGGGCGGTCTCGGCGAGACCGCCGCGAGCACCACGAGGCAAACGACGGCGGTCTCGGCGAGACCGCCCTGCCAAAAAACCTCTCCTGCATAACATCAGATCAGCAAAGAAGACATGGGGAATTAAAGGAAACACGGAAGATTGAACCGATGAAAACAGCGGACCCAACACACCAACACACATCGCGCCGCGATTTCCTGAAAAACTCCGCGCTTGCCGCCGGCGTTTTCCCGCTGTCCGCGCTCTCCACGAATCTCCTTGCCGGCGACGGCGGCGACAGCGGCGGCGCCGCCGCGACGCCGGGCGTTTTCCCCGAAAACCTCGCCGCCGCGCTCCCGCTCGAGGGCGAGTGGGATGTCGCCATCGCCGGCGGCGGGCCAGCCGGCGCCGCGCTCGCCGCGAAAACCGGCGCCGCGCCGAGAAAACTCTCCCCGCAAAAACTCCGCGAAACACTCGCCGCGCAGGGGATTTTGTTGTGAAAACAGAGGACAAAAACAACCATGCCGGCACTGGAGCCGGCGCCGGCGCCGCCCATTTTCTCCCAATGAAAACGACATCACCCGCATCCTCCAAAACCGCCCGCCCCGCGCTCTCCTCGCGCCGCGACTTCCTCAAACACTCCGCCGCCGCCGCAAGCCTGCTCTCGCTCCCCGTGCTCTCCGCAAACCTCGCCCGCGGCGCGACCGCCGGCGCCGGCGGCGTGACGGACGGCCTCCTCCTCGGCACCGGCGCCGGCAGGCTGCCGTCGCGCCCGCACGAGGCCGACATCTGCGTTGTCGGCGGCGGCATGGCCGGCATGTGCGCCGCCATTTCCGCCGCGCGGCGCGGCGCGAAAGTCGCGCTCATGCACGACCGCCCCGTGCTCGGCGGCAACGCCTCCTCCGAAATCCGCCAGTGGATCTCCGGCGCCGGCACCCGCGTCCGCGACCTTCAGGAAACCGGCATCATGGAGGAAATCGCGCTCGAAAACATGCATGGAAACCCGAAGCGCAACTTTGCGATCTGGGACAGCATTTTATACGAGAAAATCCGCTTCGAGCCCAACATCGACCTGATGCTGAACTGCGCCTGCTGCCAGGTCGCGATGGACGGCGACAAAATAAAAAGCGTCACCGGCTACCAGACGACGACGCAAACGTGGCACACCGTCCGCGCCAAAATCCATATTGACTGCTCCGGCGACAGCATCCTCGCCCCGCTCTCCGGCGCGGAATTCCGCGCCGGGCGCGAGGCCGCGAGGGAATTCGGCGAGGAGTTCGGCGTCGGGGAGGCCGACAAAAAGACCATGGGCATGAGCCTGCTGTTTCAGGTGCGCGAAACCGGGAGCCCGGTGAAATTCACGCCGCCGAAGTGGGCCTACGTTTTCAAGACCGACGCGGACATGAAAAACAAGCCGCACAACATCCATGCCATCAACACCAACTTCTACTGGGTCGAGCTTGGCGGCGAGCAGGACGGCATCGGCGACACCGAAAGCATCCGCGACGAATTGCTCAAAATCGCCTTCGGCGTCTGGGACCATGTGAAAAACTGGTGTCCGCAAAAAAACGCGGAAACCTGGGAGCTTGAATGGCTCGGCTTCCTCCCCGGCAAGCGCGAGAGCCGCCGCTACATCGGCGATTACATGCTGAAACAACAGGACGTTGAAAACCATCCCGTCTTTGACGACACCATCGCCTACGGCGGCTGGCAGATTGACGACCACCTGCCCGGCGGCTTTGCGATGGATGCCGTTGACGGCGGCAGGCACCTCCGCAAGCGCCGCCTCTCCGAGCCTTATAACATCCCCTTCCGCTCCATATATTCAAAAAACATAGGCAACCTGATGTTCGCGGGCCGCAACATCAGCGCCACGCACGTCGCCATCGCCACCACGCGCGTCATGGGCACCTGCGGCATACTGGGCCAGGCCGCCGGCACCGCCGCGTGGATCGCCGTCCAAAACAACCTCTCGCCGCGCGAGGCGGGGAAAAATAAAATCCGCGAAATCCAGGCCGCGCTGATGGAGGACGACTGCTTCCTGCCGCATTTCAAGCGCGGGATTTCCCCGCTCTCCAGGCAGGCGGAGCTGACCTGCGACTACGGCGACTGCTCCAATTTGACAAACGGCGTGGACCGCCGCGTCTGGGGCATGGACAACGGCTACTTTGGCAAAACCAACAAGGCCGTCACCTACACGTTCAAGAAGCCGGTCAAAATCTCGCGCGTGCGCCTTGTTTTCGACAGCGACCTGAACCGCGAGTTCACCGAGGGCAACCCCGACGGCCTCATGACCTCGTGGGTCATGTTCCATCCGCTTTCGCACAACAAAACGACATTCGGCTTCCCCGGCTGCATGATGAAATCCTACCGCGTCGAGGCGCGCACCGGCGGCGAATGGAAGACCGTCTTCGAGACCGATGAAAATTACCAGCGTCTCGTCCGCCTGAATATAAACGTCACCGCCGACGCCGTGCGCTTCATCCCGCTCGCGACCCACATGAGCGCGAAAAAAGGCAACGACTACGGCAGCTCCGTCGCCCACCTCTACGCCTTCGAGGTAAGTTAACTGATGTTACGCGGAAGCATCCATTCTCCCCCCCCTCTTTCCTCTTTATCTTTCCTCTTTCTCTCCCATCGCTCCCATCGCTCCCATTTCTCCCATTTCTCCCATCCCCTTTCCCCCTCTTGAGGAAAGAGGAAAGATAAAGAAAACGGACGCCCCCGCGTAACATCAGTAAGTTAAAATATGAAAAAGCCACCCACCCGCCGGGATTTTCTGAAACAAGCCGCCGCCGCCGCCGGCCTGGTCGTGCTGCCGTCCGCCGTTTTCGGCGGACAGGCGGCCCGGCTCGAAAAGCGCACGCGCATTTTCGACGCGCCAAACACACCGCGAAAACCGCGCTTCATCGCCCACCGCGGCTGCCTCTCCCTTGCGCCGGAAAACTCCCTGCCCGCCTTCGAGGAGGCGGCGAAACGGGGCTTCTGGGCGATTGAAACCGACGTGCGCATCACCAGGGACGCCCGGCTCGTCTGCTGCCACGACGCCACGCTCAAAAAAATGTTCGGCGCCGGCGGGCGCATAGCGGACCTGACGTTCGACGAAATCCAAAAACTCCGCCTCTCCAGCGGAAACCGCCTTGGCGATCATCCCGAAGGGCGCCTGCGGATGCCGTTGTTTTCCGAATACCTCGAAATCTGCAAGGGCGGCGGCAGCGTTCCGTTTATTGAAATAAAGGACGATGTCACCAGTCGCGTCCTCCGGCTTGTGCGCGACCTCGGCATGGAGGACGGCGCGGTGATTTCGAGCATCAAGTTCGCCCACGTCGAAGAGGCCCGGCGGTTGAGCAAAAAGGTGTTCATCCACCATATATTCAGCGACGGGGAGCACATGAGGAAACTCGCCGCGCTCGGCTACGCCGGCCTGTCGTATAACCATGCCGACCTCGACGCCGTCCCCGCCGGGCTGGTTGAAACGACCCACAGGGCCGGCGTCCGCCTCTGCCTTCGCGCCGGCGACACGCGCGAAACCGTCCTGAAAATGCTCGAAATGGGCCTCGATTACATCCCGACAAACGCGGTCATTGAAATGTGACGCGCAGCCGCCGCCGCAAAAACGCCCCCATTATATTGACAGCCAATCCGTGAACACCATGCACACCACACGCCGTGACTTCATAAAAAGCTCCGCCGCGGCCGCCGGCATCCTCGCGATGCCCGCGGCCGCCTTGCGCGGGCATTGCGAGCCCGCCCCGAAAGCGGCGAGGCCGCCCAAAAAATACACCGGCGGCATGAAAACGCAGGACAACTCCGACGTCATCACCCGCCGCGAACTCTCCGCCGACCTCGTCATTGCCGGCGGCGGGCCGTCCGGCGTTTGCGCGGCAATCGCCGCCGCCCGCCACGGCGCGACGGTCATATTGATGCAGGACCGCCCCGTGCTCGGCGGCAACGGCTCCTCCGAAATCCGCATGGGAATGCTCGGCTCCCACGGCAACGCCAACAAGGAAACCGGCATTTTCGAGGAGTTGCAGATGGAGAACATTTATAGAAACCCGCTGATGCGCTACACGCTCTGGGACGACATCCTGTATTCCGCCGTCAAGCGCGAGGAGGCCGTCACCCTCCTGCTCAACACAAGCGTCCGCGCCGTCGAGACGGAAAATGCCATCATCAAGTCCGTCACCGCCTGGAACACCAACGAGTATTGCGAATACAAGGCCGCCGGAAGGCTTTTTGTTGACTGCTCCGGCGACAGCATTCTGCGGCTTTCCGGCGCGGAGTTCCGCACCGGGCGCGAGGCCGCCGCCGAGTCGGGCGAGGACTTCAGCCGCACCCGGACGCCCGACCCGTGCGTGATGGGCAGCTCGATCCTCCTCCAGTTGCGCAAGTGCGGGGAGCATCGCGCCTTCATCGCCCCGGAGTGGGCGCATCATTTCACCGACGAAACCATCCCCAGGCACCGGCCGCTCCATCCCGGCAACAACAATTTCTGGTGGCTCGAATACGGCGGCATGCTCGACACCATCGCCGACGCCGGGAAAATACAATTCGAGTTGAAGCGCATCGCCTATGGAGTCTGGGCCTATATGAAAAACCACCCGGACGGCCGCTGCAAAGACTACGAGCTCGACTGGTTCGGCAGCCTCCCCGGCAAGCGCGAGAGCGCCCGCCTCGTCGGCGACCTCGTGCTCGACCAGCACGGCATCATGGGCGGCGGGAAATTTCCCGACGTCGTGGCCCACGGCGGCTGGACCCTCGACGACCACTATCCCGAGGGCTTTTATTACAACGGCCCGCAGTCCGCGCACCACCATCCTCCCGTGCCGTTCGGGATTCCCTATCGCGCCCTTTATTCAAAAAACATCGGCAACCTCCTTTTTGCCGGACGCAACGCCTCCTGCACCCATCTCGGCATGAGCGCCACGCGCGTCATGGCCACCTGCGCCGTCATGGGCCAGGCCGCCGGCACCGCCGCCGCCCTCGCCGCCAGGCATGATTGCACGCCGCGCGACATCTATAAACAACACATCGCCGAGCTTCAGGACATGTTGCAGGACGACGACCAGCTCATCCCCGGCCGCCCGCGAAAAGTCCCCCTGCTCACCCGGCAGGCCTCCGCGCAGTTCGACGAACTCCGCCGTGGAATCGACCGCAACATGGAAGAGGGCAAATGGACGCTCCGCAAGGGCGGCCCGACGAACGTCTCCGGCAACGGCGATTACACCTGGAAGGCGAAAACGATCGAGACCGGCGTCTGGCTCAAGCCCGGCGAATCCGCCGAATACAAATGGCAAAGCCCCGTCGCGCTCCGCTCGGTCCGCATCATTTTCGACACCCACCTCACCACGCGCGGCAAGCGCATGAGAAAACTGGAGGCGACGACGAATTACGAGCCGATGCCGAAAATGCTTGCGAAGGAGTTTGCCGTCGAGATTCTGCAAAATGGAGCCTGGGTGGAAATCGCCCGCGAGGACAACAACTGGCGCCGCCTCTGGCGGCGGCGGTTTCCCGCGCGGCAAACCGCCGCCGTCCGCCTGAGAATCATCTCCACCTGGGGCGGCGGCGACGCCCGTGTTTTCAGTTTCGAGGCGGCGTGATCACGCCAGCCAGCCAGCCAGTCAACACACACACAACCATGACACCACGAGTTGAAAACGCACTGAAAGCCGCGACGGACACGAAGGCGCTCCTTGTCGCCCCCGGCGCGCTCCGCGAAATCGCGCCGCTCTTCCGCGCCCAGTTCGGCGCCGGCGCGCGCGCCATCATCGTCGCCGACACCAACACCCACGCCATCGCCGGCGCCGCCGCGTCCGCGCTCCTGCGCGGCGGCGGCGTGCCCCAGGACGGGCCGCTCGTGCTCGACGCCCGCGACCTCCACGCCGAGTATTGCCACGTCGAAACCGTCCTCGCGCGCCTGCGCGCCACCGACGCCGTGCCTGTCGCCGTCGGCTCCGGCACCGTGAACGACCTGTGCAAACTCGCCTCGCACCTCGCGGGCCGCCCCTACATGGTCGCCGGCACCGCCGCCTCGATGGACGGCTACACCTCCTTCGGCGCATCCATCACCAAGGACGGCGCGAAACAGACCATGACCTGCCCCGCGCCCCGCGCCGCCCTCGCCGACCTCGACATCATGGCCCGCGCCCCGGCCGAGATGACCGCCGCCGGCTACGCCGACCTCTTCGCCAAAATCACCGGCGGCGCCGACTGGCTCGTGGCCGACGCCGCCGGCGCCGACCCGCTCAACCCCGTCGCCTGGGACCTCGTGCAAGGCGGCCTCCCGCCCGCCCTCTCCGATCCCGCCGGTGTCCGCGCCGGCGATCCCGTCGCGCTCGGGCGCCTCGTCGAGGGTCTGATGCTCGGCGGCTTCGCCATGCAATACGCGAAAAGCAGCCGCCCCGCCTCCGGCGCCGAGCATTATATAAGCCACATCTGGGACATGGAGCACCACCGCCACAACGGCCGCGGCGTCTCGCACGGCTTCCAGGTCGCCATCGGCACAATAACAATCCTCGCGTTCTACGAAGAGCTGTTGAAAATCGACCTGGCCGCGCTTGACGCCGCCGCCGCCGCCGCCGCGTGGCCGGAGTTCGCCGGCATGGAAAAAACAATACACGCCCTCTACGGCGGCGGCTCCATCGGACGCATCCTCTCGGAAAGCCGCGCCAAATACACCGGCAGGCAGGCGGTGGCCGCGCAATTGGAATTGATAAAACGCGCCTGGCCCGGCCTGAAAACGCGCCTCGAAAAGCAACTCGTCCCTGTCGCGGAGGCGCAACGCCGCCTCGCCGCCGCCGGCGTGCCGACGGAGCCGGAGCACATCGGCATCTCCCGCTCGCGCCTGCGCGAGACGCTGCTCAAGGCCCCCTATTTCCGCAACCGTTTCACCGCCATCGACCTCGCCCAGCGCGCCGGGCTCTTCGGCGCCTGCGTCTCCGCCCTCTTCGGCCCCGGCGGGCGCTGGGAGATAAAATAACACTGCAAAACGAACCCGCCAAACCCGCCGGACAATTTATTCCCGCCATGAAACATAACCAAACCCAGACCCACCCGCGCGGCGCCGCCGCGTTTTCCGCGGCCCGCGCCCTCGCGCTCGCCGCGTTCGCCACCCTCGCCGCCGCCGGCGCCCCCGCCACCGCCACCGCCGCCGGCACCGCCACCGCCGCCGGCGCCGGCGCCCCGACCTTGGAGCATCCCTTCGTGGGAACCTACAGGAGGGAGGCCCAGCAAGGCATGGCCATCCACAAGGACACCGCCTTCCTTTTCAACAACACCGGCATCGTCCGCATGTATAATTTGAAAACGCAGGAGTTCATAAACGACTACCTGCTCGACACCGCCGCGCCGGAAAACCACGTCAACTGCGCCAACTTCGGCGTCGAGTTCCCCGAGGGCAACAGCGCCTACCCCGCCCTCTACGTCTCCGAGTGCTACGGCCAGCGCCGTTGCTTCGTCCAGAACGTCAGCGCCGCCGGCGCGAAGCTGATACAAACCCTGAAAGTCCGCCGCGACGGCAAAAACATGAAACCCCTCACCGCCGACTACTCTTTCGACTGGTATGTGGACAAGGACGGCAAATCCCTCTACTTCGCCGCCATCACCCACGACGCCAAAAACCGCACGGACGAAAGCGACTACCTCATCACCAAAGTCCGCCTCCCCGCCCTTTCCGAGGGCGACGTCACCTTCACCGAAAAGGACTTCCTCGACCAGTTCACCATCCGCTTCCGCCACCTCAGCCAGGGCGGCGTGATCCGCGGCGACCGGCTCTACCTGCCCGTCGGCTGCCTGAAACCCGCCGGCGCCAAAAAAGACCCGGCGGACCGCGCCCTCATCGTGGTTGACCTGGGCAAAAGGAAAATCGAAAAAATCATGGACTTCAGCAAAGACCTGACGCTTGAGCCGGAGGACGCCGACTTTCACGGCGACAAATTGCTCATGGTCTGCGGGCAGGACGGCGGCCTCTGGCGCATCAAGGGAATCTGACCAAGGGCAAAACCGGCGCCGTGCATATAATGGTTAAGCTCACGCCGGCGGAGCCTTAAACCTGAACGCGCGCCGCCGCCGCCGCGCCCGTGTCATATCGTTTCACAATGACAACAGAAGCAACACTCGCGCAAATCCTGCGGGGCGTCGTCATCGGGCGGACCCGCCGCCCCGCCGCCGTTTCATACGCGCCCGGCGGCGCGCCGGACGCGCCCGTGATTGATGTCTCCGCGCCACCGCCCGATGATATTGCCGCCATCGCGCGGGGAATCGCGGGCGGGCTTCCGGGCGGCATCCCCGCCGCCGTCACGCTCCGGCGCGGCGGGCGCTGTTTTTCATACAGGATGACCGGCGAAATTTTCCCGGAAAACCGCGCCACCATCATGAAAAACCGCGTCGCCGTCGTCACCGGCGCCGCGCAGGGCCTCGGTGCGGAAATCGCGCGCGGCCTCGCCGCCGGCGGCGCCATCGTCCACCTCGCCGACACCAACGCCGCCGGCGCCGCCCGCCTCGCGGAGCAGCTCAACGCCGGGCATGGCGGCGGCGCCGCCGCGCCGGTCGCGTTCGCCCACGGCGCGGATGTGGCCGACGAGGAATCCGTCGCGCGCCTGTGCGAGGACATCGCGCTGCGCGGCGGAGGGCTCGACCTTTGCGTGAGCAACGCGGGCATCGTGCGCGGCGCCGGCGGCATCCTGGGGCAGGACATCGCGGCGCTGCGCCTTGTCGCCGGGGTCAACTATGTCGGTTTCGCCATCGTCGCGAAACACGCGGGCGGCATGATGAAAACGCAGCATGTCGCCGCCGGCGCAGCCGCCCCCGGCGCCGCCGGCTGGACGTCCGACATTATACAAATAAATTCCAAGTCCGGGCTGGAGGGCTCCGGCAAGAACGGTGCCTACGCCGGGAGCAAATTCGGCGGCATCGGGCTGGTGCAAAGTTTCGCGAAGGAGCTTGTCGAGTGGGGAATCAAGGTGAACGCGGTCTGCCCCGGAAACTTTTTCGACGGCCCGCTCTGGTCCGAGCCGGGGCGCGGGCTTTTCGCGCAATACCTCCGCGCCGGCAAGGTGCCCGGCGCCAGGACCGCCGCCGATGTGCGGGCGTTTTACGAGGCGAAGACGCCGATGGGCCGCGGGTGCGGCGCCGCCGATGTCCTCCGCGCGGTTTATTACCTGGTCGAGCAACAATATGAAACCGGCCAGGCCCTGCCCGTCACCGGCGGCCAGGTCATGCTGAATTAGGCGCGTGAAAACACCATTGGAAATAATCCTCGACTCGGCGAACATCGCCGAGATTGAAAAATGCAACCGCCGCTTCGCGCTGGCGGGCGTGACCTCGAACCCGACGATTATAAAAAAGGAGGGCCGGCTGGATTTCTACCCGCATTTCCGGAAAATCCGGGAGATCATCGGGGAAAACAAATCCCTGCACATCCAGACGCTCGGCGCCACGACGGAGGAGATGCTGGCGGAGGCGCGGGCGGTGCTGGCCGGGGTTGACGGGCGGGTTTATATAAAAATCCCGGTCACGGAGCCGGGGCTGGAGGCGATAAAAACGCTGGCGGGCGGGGGCGTGAATGTCACAGCCACGGGAATATACACGCGGATGCAGGCGTATCTCGCCGCCGCCGCCGGCGCCCGCTGCCTCGCGCCGTATTGCAACCGGATGGAGCAGATGGGGATTGATTTCCGCGCGATCATCGCCGAGGTCTCCGGCGTGCTGGCGCGGGCGGGGTCGCCGGCGAAAATCGTCGCGGCCAGCTTCAAGAACATCACGCAGGCGACGGACGCGCTGGCCGCCGGCGCCGCCGCCGTCACGATGACGCCCGGCATCCTCCATTCCGCGTGCGACTTCGCCCCGATCGGCCTGGCCGTGCGCGATTTTCACGCCGACTGGGTTTCCTCGCAGGGCGCGGACGCCCGCCTTGCCATCCCGCTCCCCGGACCACTATAGTTTCCACCCGAAAACACCATGTCCCCCGCAACCGCAAAAAGTTTCCGCTACTGGCAGTGGCGCACCATCATCGGCACGATGATCGGCTACTCGCTGTTTTATTTTGTCCGCAAAAACCTCAGCGTCGCCATGCCCGGCCTCCAGGAGGAGTTCGGCATCACCAAGGCCCAGCTCGGCGTGTTCCTCACCGCGCACGGCCTCATCTACGGCGTGTCGAAATTCCTCAACGGCATCGTCGGCGACCGCGTGGACTCGCGCCGCTTCATGGTCGCCGGCCTGCTCGCCGTCTCGCTTTGCGGCGTCGCGTTTGCCTTCGGCCCGGACATCGCCGCCGGCATCGCCGGCGCCGGCTCCGGCGAAAAATTCACCGCCGCGCTCGTCGTCACCCTCGGCCTCGTCTGGGTTGTCAACGGTGTCTTCCAGGGCACCGGGTTTCCCCCGTGCGCGCGCCTCATCACCCACTGGGTGCCGCCCTCCGAACTCGCCTTCAAGATGTCCATCTGGAATGCCTCCCATTCCATCGGCGCCGGCATCGTTCTCGTCCTCTGCGGCCAGATCGTCGTGTTCGGCTGGCGCTGGTGCTTCTGGATCCCCGCCGCCATCACCACCCTCGGCGCCGGCGTCCTCTGGCTCGCGCTCCGCGACAC
>JAITDF010000338.1 GCA_031282705.1 Opitutaceae bacterium
GCCCCGCCGTTGATGCCGACAAGCGTCGTGCCGTCGGAGCGGGTGAGGGAGTGCGTGCCGTCGCCCGCGATTTCGATGGCGCCGCCCGACGCGCCTTGGTTGGCAAGCGTGATGGCGCTGGCATTGACGCGCACGGCGCCGCCGTTGAGGAAGGTGAGCCTGCCGTCGCCCGAGTTGCCGAGCATGAGCGTGCCGTTGGTGCGGAACAAGGCGTGGTCCGAGAGCGTGACGGCGCCTTTGCCGGTGCCGGTGGCGACGCCGACCGTTATGTTGCCGGTGCCGGTGAACGAGCTGGAACCGGTCATGATGAGCATGCCGGGGCCGGTGCTGCCGATTTCCGTGGTGGTGCCGACGGTGATGCTTGCGGCGCCGCCCATTTCGACCCAGCCGCGCGGGGCGCCGGCGCTGCCGTTGCCGGCGACGCGAAAAACGGTCCGGGTGACAACCTTGGAGTTATCGTTCATGTAGAGCGTGCCGGATCCGCGAAAGCCGACAGCGAGTTCGTTGGCGCTCTGCCACACGGAGTTGTCGTTCAACGTCAGGACGCCGACGGCACCCGCATTCTGCGCCAGGCCCGCGTTCCCCGTCGTGGCGACAAGGCCGGCGTTGGTGATGGCACTGTTGCCGCGGAGTTCGACATTGTTGTAACCCGTGCCGGGGAGGAAAAAGTTGTTGGGGACATACCACGTGGAATTGTCGAGGGTGATGAACGCGGTGCCGGTGGCGTTGCCACCGCTGTTAAGGGAGGCGCTGTAGAGGGAGGAGTTGATGAGCGCGAGGGAGCCGGTGGTGTTGGCCGCGCTGCCGATGGTGAAGGCGGCGGTCGTGGCGGTAAGCGAGGTGAGGACGGGGCCGCCGGCAATGCTGATAACCACGGCGTCGGCGGACGTGGGCACGACGCCGCCGCTCCAATTGGCGGCCGTGTTCCAGTCGTTGCTGGTGCCTCCCGTCCAGGTGTAGGTCGCGGCATGCAGCGCGCCGGATGCACAAAGCGCCAGTGCGAGGCGGAGGTTGCGAAATGCAGTTTTCATAATGGGGTTGGGTTATTTTTTGAGTTTGTTGAAATGCCGGCGCATCACGCGCACGTCCTCGGCGCGTGCGCGGCGGCGGGATTGGTGATTTTCGCTTTGCCGGGAGGACCGGCGCGGAGGATTGTGGCAAAATTCCATGTGAAGCGGCGGATTATATTGAATTGAAGGGAGCCGGAGGCGTGAGTGCCGGGCGTAATCGCCGGAGGCGGTTGCAAAGTGGAGAAAACATGGCAAGGCGGGCGTGGGTTTGCGGTTTTTTGGAAAGATGACGCGTTGAAACGCCGGCGCCGGCGCGCTGGCAAATCGAAAGCGGCGGCGCGGGCAAGAATGTCCGTTTTCTCATGGTTTTATGTTCGATTTCTCGTAATTTATGTCCATTTTCCTGTTGTCGGCCCCGGCGGCGCGCACTTGGATGCACCGGGGGGACAGCCCTGTTCCGGCCTCGCACCCGGTGTTTTTCACGCGTCATGCCCGACAACAAATCACGCAAACTTTCCGACCTGCGCGCCCTGCTTGAGGGCTTCGGTGCGGCGTGCGCCGCCCGCCGCGCCGAGGCCGACCCCGGGAGCATGGCGGGATTGCGGGTCGCAATGGCGCAAATCATCCGCGCCGTCCGGCTGCGGCGCAGCGAGGGCTACCGCGAGGCCGACATGCGGTTGCACGAGGCCATCATGGAAATGGCCGGCGTCCCCGGCCTGATGGGGGCGTGGCGGTCGGTTTGGGAGGCGTTTGAAAAATTCTACCAGCCGGGGTTCGGCCTGGATGTGGTTGACCGGGGGACCTACGTTTTTGATCACGAATACATGGTGGAGACAATCAAGCTGGGCGATCCGGTCGCGGCGGAGGAGGCGGCGCGCAACCACGTGGAGGCGACCTGGGTGCGCCTCTCGGCGCCGCCGCGCAAACCCGGCGGCGGAGGATACGGCGCCGGGCCGCGTTACCTGGCGCTGGCGGTGCGGCACATGGCGGCGCACCTGCAATACCCGCTGCGGCTGGGCGAGGTGGCGGCGAAGGTGGCGTTCACCAGCCCGAGGCATTTGTCGCGGTTGTTTCGCCGGCAGCACGGGATGGGTTTCAAGGATTATCTGCAAAAGCTGCGCATGGCGAAGGCGGCGGAGCTGCTGGCGGGCACACGGCTGCCCGTCGGCACCGTCGCGCGGCGCGCGGGCTACCACGATTTGTCGCTTTTCGCGCAACACTTCGCGCGCCATCACGGCCTGCCGCCGAGGGCGTGGCGGAAAGAAAAACGCGCGGATGCGTAATCTCCGGTGCCGACGCCGGTGGCGCGGGCGGCGACTTCCGCCGCCACCGGGCATTTGTCCCGCCAGAGGCGCTGCCAGGGGCGCCGTCACATCACCCGTCCGCAAGGGCCTCGCGAAAGTCGCCGTCGCAAGTTTGCGGGCGGTCCGCCGGGTGAGCGCCCATTCGCCCATCGTGCGCGCGGACGGCCCCGCGCCCGATCGGGAAAATCCCGCCGGGGCGCAGGCCGTTTATCCAATTTTTTCCGGTTTGATATTTCGCGTCCTTTTGCGTCTTTTCGCGGTTGCAAATCGTGTTTTTATAAATTCCCCAATGCCAGGGGTAATATTATACAACTGATGTGACGCTGCCCCGTCGTAGCGCAGGCCGGCGGATTGTCGCTTCGCCCGGAACCAAACCTGTTTAAAAGCCACGACTGATTGCGGACCTTTTGCGGGCCTCCGGCCCGGAAGCAGGTTTGGAAACCTGCGGTACATGGCGCTCCCGCGCAGGTAGTCTGACGTACCGCAGACTTCCAAGTCTGCTTCAACGCTCACGATTGGCCGCGGGCTCGTTTTCGGGTCCGGCTTCTTTCGGGCCTCCGACCCGGAAGCAGGCTTGGAAACCTGCGCTACATGGGCGGCTCATGGCTGAAGTCTGATTTTTACCGGCGAATGGCATTATGGCATACCGGTGTTCAGTCCACCCTGATCTGTCGTAAAAACAGCACTTGTTATCCTCTTAGCTTACTGGCCATATGACGATAGACTATACATCAGGGCGTGTTTACACTAACTGATGTTACGCGAAAGCGTCCGTTCTCTTTCTTCTTTATTCTTTCCTCTTTCTCCCGGCCCGCACCTGACGAAAGAAGAAAGAGAAAGAGAAAGAGGAAAGAAGAAAGAGAACGGACGCTTCCGCGTAACATCAGTACACTAATATGATTTCCCTCTGTTTTGAATGGATTTCGCATCGCGCCGCCGCGAAGCGGAGACAGTGTTTGACCTTTTTAGCCCTGGAGGGGCGGCAGCCCTTAGCCGTGGGTGACGGACGCAGCGAGGAACCCACGGGACATCCATCCATAAAAAAGCGAGCCCTGAAGGGGCGGCAGCGAGGCGGCTTCGTCGCCCGTTTAAGTCTTTAGTTTAAGTTTAAGGGCACTTTGAATTATTGAATAGAAGGCAACGAAGAAAACGAAGAACAACCAAGGGTGCATGCCACTCATTCTTTCTCAATTTTAATGAGACAAACAACTTCCAATGCAGAATCTTTTTTGTTTTCACCTTCGTTGCCTTTGTTTCCTTCTGTTCAAAAATGAATTTTTCAGAGTGCCCTTAAGCGCAAACAGCGGTTTCCGCCGGGAGGAAATCATGGCTTGGTGCGAGACGCACCGCGTCGGCCATATCCTGGGACTGGCGCGCAACCCGCGCCTGCTCGCCGAACTGAGGCCGGCGCTGGACGCGGCGCACCAAAAATCCATCCTCATCGGCGCCAGCGCGCGCGTGTATCATGATTTTGCCTGGCAGACGCTGGAGAGCTGGAGCTGGAAACGCCGCGTGATCGGCACGGCCGGGCGGCTCGGAGACAAGGACAACCCGCGCTTCATCGTGACCACGCTCGAAGGCCCCGCGGACAAACTCTACGAAGAAGTTTACTGCGCCCGCGGCGGGATGGAAAACCATATCAAAGAACACCAGCTGGACATGTTCGGGGAAAAGCTCTCGTGCGGAGGCTTCGCGGCCAATCAACTGCGGCTGTGGCTGTGTGCGCTCGCTTATACGCTGATGGAAAGACTGCGCGCAGTGGCGCTCAAAGGCGGCGAACTGGCGCGGGCGACCCTGCAGACCATCCGGCTAAAAGTGCTGAAACTGGCCGCGCGGGTGGAAACCGCCGTGAGAAGAATCCGGGGTGCGCCTGGCCGGTGCAAGCGCGGCCTTTGCCGTGTTCGCGCATGCGCACGGACGCCTGCGAAGACCCGGAGGCTGAAAAACCACGGAGGAAAGTACGCGGCACGGGCGGACGAAGGCGGAGCCGTGCCCGCAAACCGCGAAAAAAGCCAAAAAACGGCGCACTGCGGGCGCACCGCGCCGGCCAGCGTGCGCCCTAGTGTCCAGTCAATCGTCATCAGTCGGGCAGTTTCCCTCAGGAATTGCCCCGATTTTACGCCATTTAAAGGATGACTATACACTAGTATGCAGTCATGCTTGAAAAGCCGTAAAGATGATGCGGGAGTGATGGCCCGATGCCAGAAATTCTCTACAAAGTGAAGTTGACCGTGATGTGGAAGACTATTTTCAGGCGGCAGTGGATCGCGCCCGTCGCCAGGTCAATGCGTTCGGGGGTCTCGATTTTGCCCAGGTCGATGACCGCGTGGTAGCCGCGTTCCGAAAACACGTCGATGAG
>JAITDF010000590.1 GCA_031282705.1 Opitutaceae bacterium
GAAATAGCCCTGCACCGGGTAGCCCTCGACGAGGGCGCGTTGTATGGAGCGGAGATATCTCGAAATATAATCAATCCGCTGGGAATCATGCACGCATCCATCGAGGTGGATGAAATCAATGTTATTAAAACCATTCTCCGTGAAAAACAAGGGCAGCTTATAGCGCTCAGTCTGAAACCGGGCGGCCCAATACGGCGCATCCGGGACAATGCTCAACCATGGGTGCATTCCCCTCGGATTGCCCGGCCCCCATGCGCCCGGAACCGCCTCGGCCTGCCCATTCGCACCGGCGCGGACCGGCCACCCCGTATAGCAATTATACCCGAGAAAATCAATTGGTTGAGAAATCAGCGCCATGTCGGCGTCCGTGATTCGCGGCAAGTCCGGGGCCAATAGCTCCAGTCCATCCTTGGGATAACATCCAAACACCACGGGATCGGCCCACCAGGCCAGGTCCCAAAAATTGCGTTGTTTGCATGAAAAATAGTCCCGCCTGGCCGCCTCGACATGGGCGGGCGTCTCCTCCGCCGGGATTCGCTCGCGAGTGGTATGCGCGATGGAGATTTTGACCGGCCGGCGCGTTCCCGCGCGCAATGCCTGGACGCCCCGTCCGTGCGCCAGCAGCAAATGGTGGGCCCCGAGCAGACACTCGGCGGGCGACAAACGAAGTCCGGGGGCGTTCTGCCCGAGTTGATGCCCGAACCCGATGATGACCGGCGGTTCGTTGAATGTCATCCAGTGTCCGACCCTGTCGCCAAAACACCTGGCAGCAAGCGAGGCGTATTCGCCGAACCATTCCACGAGGTCACGATTCAGGAAACCGCCCTTTCGCTGCAATGCCAGCGGCAGGTCCCAATGATACAGCGTGACCCACGGGGTGATGCCGGCTTCGAGCAGCGCATCTATCAACGCGTCATAAAACGCGACGCCCTTTTCATTCACGGCCCCGGTTCCTTCAGGCAGGATGCGGCTCCATGACAACGAAAACCTGTAGCCGCCCAGCCCCAATTTCCGCATGAGCGCCACGTCCTCCCGCCAGTGATGATAATGATCACAGGTGACATCGGCGTTCTGGCCCTCGAAAGTCCGCCCGGGCTCGTGCGTAAACGCATCCCATATTGACGCGCCCTTGCCGTCGGCATTCCAGGCGCCCTCGATTTGATATGCGGCGGTCGCCACGCCCCATGTGAATTCCTTTGGAAATGTCATGATTATAAAATAACAGGCTGTGTGTTTGCAAACGTCGCATGCCCCGCCGCCAGATGGCAAACCTCCGTTGAGGGGAATACCTCCGCCGGTTGCGGATGGAAGGGACGGTCATGAATAAGATTTTCGATAAATGCCATCGTTTCATGGCGTGAACTGACGGCCAGAAACTCGTCGAAATCCGCGCCCGATTTTTCCTCGCGCTCCAGTTTTCCCCCGGCCCAGGCGCGCCAGCCCCAATCCGAATCGGAGGCATGGATTTCCACTTTATAATTATTGCCGAACAACTCGATCGTCTCCTCATGCGTCCCCGTGGTCGGCATCAAATCCACCGTTGCATGCGCGCCATTCTCGAAATCGATCAACACCTGCGCCCACGCGCAATCGCCCGAAAGATAGTGCCGGCCGGAATGCCGGACCGGATTTCCGCCCAGCATGCAGACGGCATCAACCATATGCACCCCTGTGTCCCGAAGAAACCCGGGCTCCCTCCGGTTCACCCGCGCCATGGTTGCGCGTATATGCCGGACGGGGCGCCCCGCCATCCAGTCGAGCGCGGCCCGCACCTGCGGGTCGTAACGCCTGTTCATGCTCACCATGACCCGCGCCTTGGTCTCGGCCGCCACTCGCACCACCTCGCGCGCCTGCTCAAGCGTCACGCCCATGGGCTTCTCCATCAGCAGCGGAATCCCCGCGCGCATCAATTTGATTGCGACGCCGGCATTCAACCCTTCGGGAGTGCACACCACGCACGCGTCCGGTTTTTCGCCCCGCAGCATTTCGTCGGTGTCCGCATACGTCCGGGCGAAACCGAATTTCGCCGCCGCCGAGCGAGCCTTGGCCTCGATCTTGTCCACGGCACAGCAAAGGAGAATGGTGGCGGGATGCGCCTTGTTATACTCAGCCAGTACCGGCAAATGAAACTGCGTGCTGTGATAGCCGCAGCCAATGACACAAATTCTCAGGGGAGCTTGCATATTACAGAAATTAATGAAATCAAGTGTTGACAAACGCGCAACGGCTCTTCGATTCTACGCGTAGAACCCATGACCTCAGCCCCAACGATCAGGGACATCGCCAAAGCCGCCGGAGTGCATTTCACGACGGTGGGACTCGCGTTGCGCAACGATCCCCGCATCAGCGGGGCAACCGTGGCGCGGGTGCGGGAGGCCGCCGAAAAGCTCGGATACCGCCCCAACCCGATGGTCAGCGCACTGATGAAGAATGTGCGGGGCGGGCGCCTCACCCGCAGCCATGTCACGATCGGATTTTGCAGCCACTGGGAATGGGAGGGCCGGGAGGGGTGGAAACAGTTGCGCACGCACCGGCTGTTTTTTGAAGGGGCGAGCCAGCGGGCCGAGTCGCTGGGGTATCACATTGACCATTTTAATCTGGCACAGGCCGGCTACACGCCCGCGCGCTGGAGCCAGATATTCAAGACGCGCAACATCACGGGGCTCATTCTCGCCAGTTTTGAAAAGCTCACGCACGACCTGCCGCTGGACTGGGATGCGTTCAGCACGGTGCGCATCGACCCCAACCCCCAGAATCCGCACCTCGACACCGTATGCACCAACCACAGCCAGACCGTGCGCGTGGCCTTCCGGCAGGCGCGGGCCCGCGGCTACCAGCGCATCGCCCTGGCCTCGCACCAGCTATGGGACGAGCGGCTCGGCGATGCCCTTTTGTCCGGGTTTCTGGTGGAACAGTCCACCGTGCCGGTCCGGCAGCGTGTCCCGGCATTCCGAACCTACGATTGGACCAAGGAAGCGTTCGCTGACTGGCATGCCAAAACACGTCCCGACGCGCTCATCGCGATGAATGATGAAAAAGTGCTCGGCTGGCTCGACGCGCTCAATATCAAAGTGCCTCGCGATCTCGGCTTTATCTCACTGGATCAAAGACCGGAGACAGACGGCATCGCCGGCATGAGGAAAAACCATGAGCTGCTGGGCGCAAGCGCGACAGACATGGTGATCGGAAAAATGCAGCACAACGAGCGCGGCATCCCGGAATTTCCCCGCCTCATCCTGATCGCCGGCAAATGGATTGACGGGAAAAGCATCTGCTCCCTGCCCAAAGGGATCGGGGATCCGTCCGCGGATATCGGCTGAGCGGCGCCCTTGCGCGCCATTCAACGTGTAGCATTGGGTGGCGGTTGTCATCAAACCGGACAACACCTGACCTGTGGGCAGCATTTCTCCGCATTTGCTTCCGAAAGCATTCCGCCATGAATTTCCCCGCCATCCTCCTTCTTCTGCCGCTCGTGATTGTGGCAGGCGCGAAATCCGCAGCCGCCCCCGTGGTCGCCGAGCTCGATGGACATGGCGTCATCATCCCGGAATATAAGTTTTTTATCGCGCGGATGAAGGCGGGATATGCCACGCGCTGGTTCTCATCGCAAAAGGCGCTCCCGCCAGAATGCTGGGACAAGCCGCTGGCCGACGCCGGAGGCATGTCCGCCGCCGAGGCATTGAAGCAGGCGGCCTTGGATGAGGCCCTCGCCGCAAAAGCCCGCCTCGTTCTTTATTATGAATACAATTTGATCGCCGATCCCGGATGGGATGCCTTTCAGAAAGAACTCACCGCTGAAAATGAACGCCGGGCCAGGGCAGCCGCCCTCGGCCGCCCCATTTACGGCCCCGTCCGGTTTACGCCCCTGTCCTATTGGCTCCACCGCGAAACCCAGCTGTCGCCGCGTCTGGCGCATCGCTTGCGCGCCGGTGAATCCGGCCCCGGGGAGGATTGGGAACGCGAGTTTTATGAAAAGAACAAGGAACGCATATTCAACAGCCGGGAAGGCATTCTTCCAATCGAACGAGCAAGAAGCATTATCCGCAGCCGATACTTTGAGGAGCGCGTCCGCCAGCTTGCGCGGGCGCGCCTGGAATCCGCCAAAATAAAAATCAACAGGCAGGTCGTCGCCAGCATCCCGATTGAATAAAACACCAACCCGCTCTCCATCCATGAAAAATAATATCATCCGCATTCTGTTTTCCTGCCTCCTGCCCGCGCCCGCGGCTGTCTTTGCGGCGTCCTATCATATATCCGCCGTTGGAAATGACGCCAACAGCGGCGCCTCCCCGGAGGAGGCATGGCGCACGCTTGACCGCGCGAACGCCGGCCCGCTGGCCGGCGGCTCCGCGGACTACGCCCCCGGCGACGCCATCCTGCTCCGGCGTGGTGACGTATGGGCGGGATTTCTGAAGGCCAGAGGCAACGGATCCGACGGCAATCCCATACGAATCGACGCTTATGGCGAGGGCGGCGACCCGATTATCAATGGAAACGGCACCCTGGCCGTAATCTATTTATACAATGTGTCCTTTTGGGAGGTCTCCAATCTCGAAATCACCAACCAGTCGGCGACGCCGGGGCAGATGCTCGGCGTGCGAGTGGAGGCGTTCGACTGCGGCAGGCTGGAGCACATTTATATAAAAAATCTCTTCATCCATGATGTCACCGGGGACAACGGCGCCAGTGACGACGAGGCGAAGAAAACCGGCGGCATCTGCTTCATGGTCCATACCGCCCCCTGGGGCGACCCGGCGCGGAGACAGAGTTGGTTTCACGACGCAAGGGTCGAGGACTGCGTCATCCACAATGTCAACCGAGTGGGCATCTCCACCCGCTCCGAATGGTGGTCGAGGGGAGCGGGCACGCCATGGATGCCCTCGACCGGCATCGTCATCCGCAACAACTTGCTCGATGACATCGGCGGCGACGGCATCACCATCCGCATCGCCCGGGACACTCTGGTCGAATATAATATGGTCAAGAATGCCAACGCGCGAAGCAACTCGTATGCTTGCGCCCTGTGGGCCAACAACGCCGACGGGACCGTGTTCCAATACAACGAGGCGTGCCTCACCCGCACCACCATGGACGGGCAGGGGCTGGACATAGACTTTCGGCAGGACGGGGGAATCTTCCAATACAACTACAGCCACGACAACGAGGGCGGCTTTCTCCTTGTGTGCGCCGACGGTGACAACGCCAACGGCACGAATCCGCCGGCGACAAATTGCATCGCCCGCTACAACATCAGCCAGAACGACCACAACAACATCATCACCGCCTCCGGACCGACCGACAACATCCAGATATATAACAACAGCATCTTTGTCCCCGCGGACTCCTCCGTGGATCTCATCTGGTTCAAGAGCTGGAACGGCTGGGCAAAAAACTGGCAGATAAAGAACAATATCTTCATGAATTTTGGCTCCGGCGCCTACCGCACGGACTCGCGGGCCGAAAACATAGCTTGGGAGGCCAATGTCTTCTATGGCAACCACCCTGCAAGCGAACCGGCGGACGCGCGCAAACTCACCTTGGACCCGATGCTTGTCGCGCCGGGGTCGGGCGGAGATGGAATTGACAGCGTGGGTGGCTACAGAGTGCGCTCCGGCTCGCCGCTTTACGCGCAAGCCAACCGCGGCGTGTTGATTGAGAACAACGGCGGCCTGGACTATTGGGGAAATCCCGTGAGCGCGACCGAGCCACCGCTGCGAGGCGCCTGCAATGGCGGCGAGCTGGGATGGGTTTCCGCGTCCGCCGATGCCTATGCGCGCAGCGGCAGCCCCTCCGGGAATTTCGGCGCGGCCCCTGTTCTGCCCGTCCAGCTTGACGGGGCGAACACGAGCGAGGCGTTTTTCCGCTTTAATGTCGCGAGCCTCGCGGGGGCCGGGGAAATCAAGCTCGTCCTTGTCCCGGCAAGCACGGGCGCCGCCGCGAGGGAGGCGCGCCTGTCATGCGAGTTTGTCGCCGACGACCTCTGGGCCGAGAACGCGCTCACTTGGAACAGCAAGCCCGCCGGCACCGGCGAGCTGTTCGCCAGCGGCACCGGATGCGCCGCGAGCTCGGCGCTCGCGATTGACGTGACGGAACGCGCGAAGGCGGAGGCGGCGGGCGATGGTTATTTCTCGGTGCGGGTCGCGGCCACGCAATCCGGAGCCGGCCATCAAGTCGGTTTCGGCTCGCGCGAACACAACCTCGCTTATTACCGCCCGGCGCTCGTGGCGGACAAGGCGATCGCCAAGGTCGAGCTTGCCAATCTGAGGCAAATCCATACCGGAGCGCCTCGCCCGGTGACGGTCACGACCGAGCCCGCAAATCTGACGGTCAATGTCACCTACAACGGCTTGTCCTCCGCCCCGTCGGCGGCAGGCTTCTACCCGGTGGTCGCGACGGTCAACGACCTGCGTTACACGGGCGTCGCGCGCGGGACGCTGGAAATTCTCCCGAACAATCCTCCCGACAGTGGCAATTCCGGAGGGAACGGCGGCGGCGGCGGCGGGGCTCCCGGAATCTGCTATTTTATTATCATCACCGCCCTGTGCGTGATTCGCCGCACGGCGTGGCGCGGAGGCAACCGGTGAGAGTCACCGTCCCCGGTTTATATTGAGCGTTTCCATGAGACAACCGGTTCTCTCATTGCTAAATGCCAGGGAAACGGCCTTGTTTTTCCCGGATGCGGATGATCCGGTGAAACACAACTGGCATTGGAACGACACCACCGCATGGGTGGACTGCCTGCTCGCGCTGCGTCCGCGTGTCCTCGTCACCGGCTGGTCGGCCACCCGTCTGCCGGATCATCTTGTCGCCGCGCATGGCGGGCCGGTCGAATATGTATGCAATGTCACCGGCTCAGTCCGCCATCTCGTCAGCCGCGCGCAAATAGAAGCCGGTCTGCGTGTGACGAATTGGGGGGCGGTGGCGGCACCCTACGTGGCCGAGCATGCGCTGCTGCTTGTCCTGGCCGCGTTGCGCAATCTACCAGCCTGGCATCCGCCCCGCAAGGCTGCGGAAATACAGGGAGGCATCGGATGTTTTGAAACGAAGACCCTGCGCGGCAAACGGGTCGGCATTTTTGGGTTTGGCAATATCGCCCGCGCCTTGGTCGGGCTCCTCCGCCCGTTTGATACTGACATCCTCGTTTTCTCCGCGGGCGTGCCGCCTGAGCTCATCAAAAACCACACCGCGCGCCCCGCCCGCTCATTGCGCGACCTTTTCCCCCATGCCGAGGTTTTTGTCTGTTGCGAGTCGCTGACCGAAGCCACCCGCGGTTGCATCGGCCGGGAATTGCTCTCGCTGCTCCCTCGTCATGCCACTTTCGTCAATGTGGGCCGGGGAGCGATCGTGCGCGAGGATGAACTGGCGGTGGCGGCCCATGAGCGAGGCCTGAGGGTGGCGGCGGATGTCTTCACC
>JAITDF010000603.1 GCA_031282705.1 Opitutaceae bacterium
GCGAGGTCGCGGGCGGCGATGGCGACGACCTTGTGGTCCGCATCCGAAAACAGGATGCACGCCGCGCCCTCCGGCGAGAAAAGGGTGAAGCCGGCGCCGGCGGAATCATCCGCGCGGGAAACGGCCGCCCCGAGCGCCGCGAGGCAAAGGGCCGCGAGCGCGGGCAGGGCATGACGGAATGGGAGGGAAGACATGGAACGATCAACAATCGGCGGCGGCGGCGCGTGCCGCAAAAAACAAGGTTCAATCATGGCGCGCCAGTCTCGCGCCGGCGCCGGCGGACGGCCAACTTTTTTGACGCGGGACAAAAACGCGCGGAGCGGCGCGGCGCTATCGCGTGGCGATCATGATGACCGCGCCGGTGGCGATGATGGGCGAGGTGGCGACGCCGAGGGCGATGTCCCAAGCCGCGGCGAAGGGGAGCAGGACGTAAGCCGCCGGCGCCGGTTTTCGGGTGACAGTTATGCTGCCGATGAACATGCCGCCGTCGCGCGGGGCTGGCTCGATGTAGTAGATGTGCGGGGGCTGCCCGCCGTCCGGCGCCGAACGCGGCGTCCGGCGCGGCGGCTTTTGTTTTTCCCCGGCGGGTCGCAGGATGATGGCGGGGCCGGGGTCTGCGCCGGCACCGGCGGAAAACTCGGAGAATTTCACGCCGGCGCCGACCACCCTGACCGGCACCGGCGAACCGCCGGCTTGGGGCGCGGGGGCGAATTTCGCGTGGAGGTCGCCGGAGGCGGCCTGCGGATTGCCGACGAGGATTTTGCGGCGGGACTCAAGCTCGGATTTCGGGACGAGGATGACAAAATCGGCGGCGGCGCCGTCTTTCTTGAAGCCGCTGGCGAGGAGTTGCAGGTCGCCGTTCGGGAGGATTTCGGCGGAGGCGACGGCGCGGGTTTGGTAGGTTTTGTCGGAGAAGCGCCCCTTGGCGAGATTGGTGGTGAGGCCGGTCGCGCAGCCGGTCAGGAAAAGGGCGGCGGCGGGCGCCAAGGCGAGGAGAAGGCGGACGGGGTGTTTGTGTTTCATGGGAAGGAAATGATGCGGGTCGCGGCGGATGAGAGACTTGGAAAACAGGAAACGCAAAACAAAAGACGGGGCGACGGCGGGCGCGCGCTTGCGGCGCGGGCGGTTTGCCGGTTGAGTCGCGCGCATGAAATCCTACCGCAAGGAGCTTTGGTTTGAAATCCCGCGGCGTCGCGGACTGGTCAACATCACGCCGGAGGTTTCGGCGGCGTTGCAGGAAAGCGGCATCCGCGAGGGGCTTTGCCTCGTCAACGCGATGCACATCACGGCGAGCGTGTTCATCAACGACGACGAGCCGGGCCTGCACGCCGACTACGAGCGCTGGCTGGAAAAACTCGCGCCGGAAAAGCCGTGGTCGCACTACGCGCACAACGGCGCCGAGGACAACGCCGACGCGCATTTGAAGCGCACGATCATGGGCCGCGAGGTGGTCGTGGCCGTGACCGGCGGCAGGCTCGATTTCGGCCCGTGGGAGCAGATTTTTTATTACGAGCTCGACGGCCTGCGCCGGAAGCGCGCGCTGATCAAAATCATCGGCGAATGAGGCGGACGCTCCGAAAAAGCATGTCCCGCGCGCGGAGGCGCGGAGACCCAGGCAGGGCAAGCGTCCCGCCGGAAGTAGGGCAAGCGTCCCGCTTGCCAGATTGGGAAGTAGGGCGAGCGTCCCGCTTGCCTGACGGCGCGCAAAGGCGCGCTAAGCGCGCCGGCGCCGCCACAAAAATGGCGGGAGGCGGGCGGGAGCGTCCCGCTCCCGTCTGGCAAGCGGGACGCTTGCCCTACACTCCAATCTGGCAAGCGTCCCGCTCGCCCTGCTTGATTCTCCACGCTTCCGCGCGAGGCTTTCAAAAAGCACCCGGTTTGCCAAAGCCGGCCTGGCGGCAAATCCCGTGCCGGGGCCGGCCGGCGGACGGTTATTTTTGCGCCGCATAGGCCCGCTTGAGCGCGACAGCCACGTTTGGCGGCACGAAGTGCGACACATCCCCGCCGTAACGCGCCACCTGCTTGACGAGATTCGAGCTGGTGAAACTGTAGGCCCCGCGCGGCATCACGAAGAGCGTCTCGATCTCCGGCTTCAGATGGCGGTTCATCAGGGCCATGTTAAATTCAAACTCGAAATCCGACAGCGCGCGCAGGCCGCGGATGATCGCGCCCGCCTTCCGCGCCATCGCGAAATCCACCAGCAGCCCGTCGAACATCGTCACCGACACGTTCGGCAGGTCCTTGATGTTGGGCAGGAACATCGCCATGCGCTCCTCCGGCGCGAAAAGCGGCGTCTTGTCGGGATTGTTGGCGACGGCCACGGTCACGCGGTCAAACAGCCGCGCGGCCCGCGCCAGAACATCGAGATGCCCGTAGGTGACGGGATCAAAGGTGCCGGGATAAATGCAATGGTTCATCGGTGTGGATGCAGGTTTGGTTCTTTGGCGCGGGCGGATGGACGAATCGGCGGATCGGCGGATGGATGAGCGAATGAGCGGATGGACGGATGGACGGATGAGTGGATGAGCGGATTTGGATTTGGGAGCAAAGGGTTCTTGATTGAATCCCGGTAATCTTAAACGGTGTCAGGCGTCTTTGCCGCACACCGGCGGGAAAAGCAACCCATGAGCACGAATTTCATCAACATCTCCTTCACGAGGCCGTTTATCTCGTCCCGGAAAAACCGTCCCGCCCGCCCATGAAACTCAACCTGCCCAATCTCCTCACCCTCTCGCGCATCCCGCTGATGTTTTTCATCGTGTGGCTGATGTATTGCAAATGGCCGGGCGCGGCCACGCTGGCGTTCGCGGTGTTCGTGGCGACCGGCGTGAGCGACTGGCTCGACGGCTATCTGGCCCGGCGCCAGCGGATCGTCTCAAACTTCGGCAAGTTCATGGACGCCATCACCGACAAGATCCTCGTCACCGGCCTGATGGTCGCCTTTGTCGAGCAATACGCCGAGCAATACCCCAGCCAGCATGACTCGGTGCTGTTCCTGGTGATGGTGCTGCTCACGCTTTGCCGCGAGTTTCTCGTGAGCGGCATGCGCATGGTCGCCGCGGCCAAGGGCGTGGTCGTGGCGGCGGAACGCGGCGGCAAGGTGAAGACCTCCATGCAGCTCGTCGCCGTCGGCTTCCTCCTCTTCGTCCCCATGCTGGAGCGCGACCTCGCCCGCTTCCTGCCGTTCCCCGTCGCGGACTATTACGACATCATTCACAAAGCCGGCATCGGCCTCTTCGTCGTGGCGACCCTCCTCGCCGTCAACTCCGGCGTCAACTACCTGCGGAAATACCGCCATGTGCTCGATGAATGACGGGCCGGTTTGAGTTTAAGGGCGCTTTGAAAAATCAAAAACGACATGAAATCATTGAAAAACTCATGCGGAGGTTTTGGGTGCGTAGGGCGAGCGTCCCGCTTGCCTGATTTGGAAGTAGGGCGAGCGTCCCGCTTGCCAGACGGGAGCAGAATGCTCCCGCCATTTTTTGGCGGCGCGCTTTGCGCGCCGTCAGAGCATGTTGACAAAATTCTATCGAGATAAAAATCGGCATTTTTTAAATGGAAAGCAATCTGAGCATGTTTTTTATCATGATGATATGCATGATGTTTTCTGCGGTATCATGCTTT
>JAITDF010000525.1 GCA_031282705.1 Opitutaceae bacterium
ATGTCGCCGAGGTTCATCATGTCGCCGCTGCTGTCGCGGTTGAGCGCCTCGTAGGTGGCGGTCTCGGCGGCGAGCTGGTCGGCGCTGTAGTGGGCGGCCTTGATCGAGAGGCCGAGGCGGCGTTCGGAGGTGTCGATCTTGATGACGCGGGCGGTGACTTCCTGGCCGGGCTTGAGCACGTCCTTGATGCGCTCGATGCGGTCTTCGCTGATTTGCGAGATGTGCACGAGGCCGTCGATGCCGTCCTTGAGTTCCACGAAGGCGCCGAAGGAGGTGATTTTCGAGACGTTGCCGGTGACGACGTCGCCGATCCTGAAGTGCGCGTCGATGTCGGCCCAGGGGTCGCTGGTGAGTTGTTTCATGCCGAGGCTGATGCGCTGCTGGCTGGCGTCCACGTCGAGCACGGTGGCGTCCACCTCGTCGCCTTTTTTGAGGACTTCGGAGGGGTGGTTGACTTTGCGGGTCCAGCTCATGTCGGAGACGTGCACCATGCCGTCGATGCCTTCTTCGAGTTCGATGAAGGCGCCGTAGGTGGTCATGTTGCGGACTTTGCCGCGGACGCGGGCGCCGATGGGGTAGTTGTGGCGGACCATGTCCCAGGGGTTGGATTCGAGCTGGCGGAGGCCGAGGGAGATTTTTTGCTCGTCCTTCTGGATGCCGAGCACGGCGGCGTCGATTTCCTGGCCGACTTTGAGCAGTTCGGAGGGTTTGGTGATGCGCTTGGTCCAGGACATTTCGGTGATGTGGACGAGGCCTTCGACGCCGGGTTCGATTTCGATGAAGGCGCCGTAGGGGACGAGGTTGACGACTTTGCCGTGCACTTTCGCGCCGACGGGGAATTTGTGCTCGATGTCGTCCCACGGGTTTTTCGTGGTTTGCTTGAGGCCGAGGGAGACGCGTTCTTTTTCGCGGTTGATCTCGATGATCATGACGTCGATTTCCTCGCCTTGCTTGAGCATTTCGCTGGGGTGGGTGATGCGGCCCCAGCTCATGTCGGTGATGTGGAGCAGGCCGTCCATGCCGTCGAGGTCGATGAAGGCGCCGAAGTCGGTGATGTTTTTCACGACGCCTTTGCGGATCTGGCCGGGTTCGATGGATTCGAGGAGAGCGCGGCGTTTGGCGGTGCGTTGTTCCTCGATGAGTTCGCGGCGGGAGAGGACGATGTTTTTGCGGTCGAGGTTGATTTTGATGACCTTGAAGTCGTAGGTCTGGCCCACGTATTGGTCGAGGTTCTTGGGGGGTTGCACGTCGATGTGCGAGGCGGGGAGGAAGGAATCGACGCCGATGGAGACGATGAGGCCGCCCTTGACTTTGGCGCGGACGCGGCCGGCGGCGATGGAGCCTTCGGGGAATTTGGTGAGGATGTTGTCCCAGTTTTTCTTCTGCTCGGCCTTGTCGTAGGAGAGCACGGGGTTGCCGTCCTTGTCTTCGAGTTTTTCGAGGAAGACGTCGATTTGGGCGCCGATCTGGAGTTCGCCGAGGTCGATGAACTCGCTTGCGGGGATGACGCCTTCGGATTTGCCGCCGATATCGACGACGACTTCGTTCTGGCGGATTTCGGTGATGGTGCCCGGGACGATCTGGCCTTCCTTGAGTTTGTCGAAGGAGGATTGCGCGAGCAGTTCTTGCATTACTGAACTCATGTGACGGATGCGAGGGCGCCGCCGCCTTGCCCCTGGGCGCCGGACCTTCGCGGGAGGCCTTTCGGCCGTTGGTTGAAGGTTGTTTTTTGACTGAAGGCCGGCGGGAGCAACGCGGCGCGCCGGCGTGACCTGAGTGATTGCCGCAAGGGGAGGAACTTTCCGCGCCGCGCCCGGCGGGGCAAGCATGAATTTGCGGGCCGGCGCGCTTGCGCGCTTGGGGGGCAACAGGAAGTGATGTCACCGCCTGAGTCTTTCTCTTTCCTCTTTCCTCTTCCTCTTTATCTTTATCTCTGATGTTACGCAATTCCGTCGTATCGCAGGTTTCCAAACCTGCTTAAAAACTCACACTTGGCCGCGAACCCGCAATCAGGCATGAGCTTCGAAGCAGACTTGGAAGTCTGCGGTACGACGGAGCCGCGTCCCATCAGTTAGTAACTGATCTGATTGAGGTGTAGGGCGAGCGTCCCGCTTGCCTGACGGCGCGCAAAGTGCGCCGCTCCAAAGTGGCGGGAGCATCCTGCTCCCGTCAGGCAAGCGGGACGCTTGCCCTACTTCCCAATCCTGCGCCTCCAAAGCCACATGATTTTTCAAAGTGCCCTTTCCTCTTTATCTTGCCAGGCTTCCCGCTTCGCTTGGAAATCCCTGCCCGTTCCTGACGAAAGAGAAAGAGATAAAGATAAAGAGGAAAGAATAAAGAGAGGGGGGCATCACTTTGGGGTACGCCCGCCTTTTGAGGGAGTGACATCACTTCCTGCTGCACCCGCGGACGGGAGGCCTTTGGCGGCCGCCCTCAAATATGCCCGAACACCTCGCCGGCGGCGAAACGCACTTTTTTGAGTTTTGCGTAGTCGTCCTCCTCGCTGCGGTAGCCGGCGGCGCAGGCGACCAGCGTGGCGAGCCCTTTTCCCTTGAGCCCGAGAAGTTCGTCGTATTCCGGCGCCTCGATTCCGCCCAGCGCGCAAGTGTCCACGCCGAGCAGCGCCGCCGATGTCATGAACTGGCCGAGCGCGATGAAAACCTGGCTGGCCATGCGGCTGTCGAGCGTGCCGTCCGCCGCCGCCCGTGCGATGCCGCCCTCCGCCATCCGCCGGAAGCCGTCGAGCGCGGATGCGTCCACGCCGCGCACCTCGGCCATGCGCTCCAGATTTTTGCGCACGTGCTCCACCCCGATGTTTTTGCGCAGGGCAAACACCACCAGATGCGAGCAATCGGCGACCTGCGACTGGCCGCGGGACGCCGGCACCAGCTTCGCGCGCACCGCCGGGTCGGTGACGACGATGAATTTCCATGGTTGCAGGCCCATCGACGAAGGCGCGAGCCGCAGTGTTTCCTCCAGCGTCCCCCACGTGCCGGCGGGGATTTTTTTCGACGCGTCGAATTGCTTCGTGGCGTATCTCCAGTTGAGCGCGGCGAGGAGCCGCCCGCCGCTGATCGGTTCAAATTTGTCCGTGGTTGTCATGGTGGAAAAGCATCCGGCGAGGCAAAAATCAGGGACAAGGCAAAAATCGGGGGGCGGGCAAAAATAACTTCCGCGGGTGGTTTCGGCGAAATCGCCGCGGAACGGACGGCACGGAGGCCGTCCCTTCAAGGGGCCCGGACGCTTCCGCGCAACATCAGTGACTTGTCTTTTTTAACCTGTCCCTTATTTGGCCGCGAGCGGGGATAAACATCTTCTACCTGTTCGTCATCCCACCGAATGATTGATGGCACTTTCGATTGTCCCCGCCGGCGGGGCTTCGCCGTCATTGCGACCTTGCCCTGGCACGGGGCGCGGCGCAGAGTTTTCACGCCATGCTCATCGATCTCGCCTCCCTTAAATCCCGCGACGCCTACCGCTGGATGACCAGCACCATCATCCCGCGCCCCATCGCGTGGGTGTCCACCGTGTCCGCCGACGGGAAAACCAACCTCGCGCCGTTCAGCTTCTTCCAAGGCGTCACCTCCGTGCCGCCGTCGCTCCTGTTCGTGGCGGTCAACACCCGCGACGGTTCGAGAAAGGACACCGTGCGCAACGTGGAGGCGACCGGCGAGTTTGTGGTGAACCTCGTGCCCGAGGCGCTCGCCGGGCAGATGAACGCCACCGGCACGCTGCTGCCCTACGGCGAGAGCGAGTTCGAGAAATTCGGCATCGCGCCCGCGCCCTCCGCGAAGGTCGCCCCGCCGCGCGTCGCCGCCGCGCCGGTCGCGTTTGAATGCAAACGCCACGCCATCGTGCCGGTCGGCGAGGGGCCCGGCGCGGCCAGCATCGTCATCGGCGTGATCGTGTCCATGCATGTTGACGACGCCGTCATCGGCGCGGACGGCTGGCCCGACGCGGCGAAACTCGACCTCGTCGGCCGCATGGGCGGCGAGGTCTTTGTGCGCACGAAGGACACCTTCACGCTGCCCCGCCCGCCGCGCTGACGCGGCGCGCCCCGGAACGGCTCATGTCTCCATGAGGCCATGAGGCAAAATGGCATTTCCCCCGGAGCGACGGCCTCCCTGCCGTCCATTTCCGCGCCGTCCCTTTGTCCGGGAGCGGGCGGCACGGAAGCCGTCTCTCCAAAACGAATCCGCCAAAAAGGGCATTTCAGCCGGCAAATGGCATCGGGCCATCCCGTTCCCGCCCGCTCGCCTTCGTTCTCTTTCCACTTTCTCCAGAAATAAAATCGAAGAAAGAAAGAGACCGCGCGCGCCCATGGTTTCCCCATGAAATTTCCCATGAAAAAATTACCTTTTCTCTACAGCGCTTTGTTTTTTCTGCTGGTGGCGCTGCCGCTGCTTTTCCAGGCGCTGTTTTTTGTCGTCGCGATACTCGTCCCCGGCGAAGTTCCCGCCGCGTTTTCCTGGGCGCTCACGGGCGTGGTTGCGGCGCTGTTTTTGCATGTGTGTTACCGCGCCGGCCGCCGGCGGGTTCTGCGCGCTTTTCATTATGCCGGCGGCACCATGCCGGAAGCGGCGGCGGCGACAATCCCAAGCGGCTTTTTTGTCCGCTACCAACCCGTGCTCGCCGCCCTCGCTTACACGGTGCTGGTGACGCTGGCGGCGCTGCTTGCGCCGTCCGGCGCCGGGCACGGGGTGTTCTCGAACGCGACCGCCATTTTCGGTCTTGCCCACGCCACCTCGGTTTTTGTCCCGATGCTATTTGTGTATCTTGCCGGCGGCTCGTTGTGGATGCTCGTGCCGGTGCCGCTGGCGATATACGCATGCTTCGGCGCCGGCATGGCGCGCGGGTTTCATATCATCGGCGCGCCGCGCACCCCGTGGCGGTCGTGGCTCGGCGCCGCCGGCGCGCTGGCGGCGGCGGGCATTGCGATTTTCCTGCGCGCGGACGCCATGCGCGCCGGGCTCCTCCCGCTGTCCGCGGCATTGCGGCCCGCCGCGCTCCCGGACGACAACACTTTTAATAGAAACCGCCAGCCATTCGAGCCCGGCAACCGGCTGCCCGTGGTGGAAAACCCCGCGCTGTCCATTTCAAAAAATCATCCGCGGCTCGACGGCGCCACCGCCGCGTTTCCCATTTACGCCGCCGCCGCGCAGGCTGTTTACAAGGGGCTGGAGCACATGGAGCCATACAAGCGCATGCACTATATAAAATGCTCCAACACGCCCGGCGCGTGGCACGAGCTCACCGAGGGCCGGGTCGATGTTATATTTGTCGCCGAACCCTCGCTCGCGCAGCTCGCGGCGGCGCGCGGGAAAGGCGTGGAGTTTCGCATGACACCGCTCGCCCGCGACGCATTTGTGTTTTTCACGCGCACGGACAATCCCGTTGACAATCTCACGTCCGAACAAATCCGCGGCATTTATACAAAACGCATCACCAACTGGCGCGAGGCCGGCGGGCGCGACGAAAAAATCCTGCCGTTCCAGCGCCCCGAAGGCTCCGGCAGCCAGACCGTGATGCAGCGCCTCGTCATGCGCGACCGGCCGCTGGCGGCGCCGCTGGCCGAGGAGCGCGCCGCCGGCATGGGCGGCATCATCCGCGCCACCGCCGCCTACCGCAACGCCGCCGGCGCCATCGGCTACTCGTTCCGCGTGTTTGCGTCCGAGACGGGCGCGGAGGCGCCGGTGAAATTCCTCTCCATCGACGGCGTCGCGCCCGTGCCGGAAAACATCCGCGCCGGCGCGTATCCGTTCACGGCGGATGTGTTCGCCGTCACCGCCGGCAACGAGACGCCCGAAACGCGCGCGCTCCTCGCCTGGCTCGCCGGGCCGCAAGGCCGCCGCCTCATCGAGGCCACCGGCTACGTGAGCGCGCCGCCGGCGGCGGCGTCGAAGGCGCCCGCGCCCGGCGCGATTCCATCCGGGGGCGGGCCGTAGATATGGCCGGCGGGGCCGTGCGTCATGACGTTCCCATGCGCCGGTATTGGACGGGAGTCATGCCGATGCGTTTTCGGAACAGGCGGTGGAAATGCGCCACATCGGCGAAACCCGTGGACATGGCGGTTTGCAGCACGCTCATGCCCGTGTCCCGCAATAATTCCATGGCGGCGCGCAGGCGGCGCTGGACGAGCAGTTCCCTGAACGTGACGCCGCATGAAAGCCGCACCGCGTGGCTGGTCCGGCTTTCGCTCAGGCAAAGGTGCGCCGCCAGCATCCCCAAGGTCATGCCCTCATGATAATGCCGTTCAATAAAACGCATGATTGCCACCTGCCGCCGTGTCATTGAACTGCTGGTGAATGCGTCGGGGGATTTGCCGGGGGCGGTGTTGCCGGCATATATCGCCGAGGCCCATAATTGCAGGCGCGCGGCCAGCTGGCGCAGGCATTCGAGTATGAGTTGCGCCTCCTTTTCCGAGACGGGCGGGGCCATTGTCCGGCGGGCGTTCCAGGGAGGCGTTTCCCATTGCGTAAGCTGGGCTCTTAAGGCGGAGGCCAGGGAGGGGGCGGGCATTCGCGGCCCGGCGAAAAACACCCAGGCCAGCCTGTCCCTTGAAAAGACCGGCACCATCCACTCCACCAGCCCGGCGTGGCAGACATGGATCCGGCCTTCCGGCAGGGTGGCGAGCAGCGGGCGGAGCGAGCGGACCTCGAACTGAATGCACCGGTCCTCCTGCCCCTGGGCTTTCACGGCCAGGCACAACTCCGAACAATGATGAAAACGATACGGTTGAATAAACGGCCTCAGCGTGCCCGCCAGATCATGCACCGTGACATGCAGGCGGTGGATTTGCTCAAACGCGGCGATGGCCTGTTCCGGCAGGGCGAGGCGGGGTTGTGAATCACCGGCGGGGAAAGGGAAAGGGGAGGTTTCTGGCATGGCTGGAAACAGCATGAAAAGTCACTTTTCTGGCAGTGATGGCAAGGCTATTGGGGCTGGATTCTGGTTTAATTGGGGCCGCTGGAGCAATCCGGCTCTTTTTCCAGGCAAAATACTCCTCAACTCAATTCACCCATGAAAATAACCGTGCTGGATGGCCATACCTTGAACCCCGGGGACAATCCTTGGGACGACCTCGCCCGCCTTGGCGAACTGACCGTCCACGACCGCACCGCGCCGCCGGATATTCTCCCGCGGGCGGCGGACGCGGACATGCTGCTGACCAACAAGACCCCGCTCACCGGCGGCACCATCGCCCGCCTCCCCCGCCTGAAATTCGTGTCCGTGCTCGCCACCGGCCACAATGTCGTGGACACCGCCGCCGCCCGCGCGCGCGGCATCCCCGTCGCCAACGTGCCCGCCTACGGCACCATGTCCGTCGCGCAGCACGCGCTGGCGCTGCTGCTGGAGCTGGCCGGCAACGTCGGCGCCGCGCACCAGTCCGTCCGCGCCGGCCGCTGGTCCGCCTGCCCGGACTTTTGCTATTGGGACAAATCCACCGTCGAACTCGACGGGCTCACCCTCGGCATCGTCGGCTTCGGCCGCATCGGCCGGCAAATGGCCCGGCTCGGCGCGGCCCTCGGGATGCGCATAATATATGCCGACCGCCTGGAAGCCGGCCCGCCCGGCACCGCCGCGCACCGCGTGCCCTTGGAGCAACTGTTCGCCGAGGCCGACGCGGTTTCCCTCCACTGCAACCAGACGGACGAAAACCTCCGCTTCGTCAACGCCGCCCTCCTCGGCAAAATGAAACCCGGCGCGTTCCTCATCAACACCGCGCGCGGGACATTGATAAACGAAGCCGACCTCGCCGCCGCCCTGCGCGCCGGCCGCATCGCCGGCGCCGGCCTCGACGTGCTCGAAACCGAGCCGCCGCCCGCCACGCACCCGCTGCTCGCCGCGCCGAATTGCATCATCACCCCGCACGTCGCATGGAGCAGCCTCGCCGGCCGCAAACGGCTGATGCAAACCACGGTCGCCAACGTGCGCGCCTTCCTCGCCGGCGCCCCGGTGAACGTGGTCAACAAATAAAAAACCCATCCTTTTGCGGCCCCATTTTTATAAAAATGCCTGAAGATTTGCCCCGGGAAAACGGAGGGAATATTGAGGCGCCGGCCCCATCCGGCCCGATCAAGGGGGCCATGACCCCGCCCGCGGCATTTCTGGGGGCAT
>JAITDF010000576.1 GCA_031282705.1 Opitutaceae bacterium
CTGATGTTACGCGGCGGCCAGTCTTTTGGCAGGCTTTTGGTAGGGCGGTCTCGCCGAGACCGCCGTCGTTTGCCTCGTGGTGCTCGCGGCGGTCTCGGCAAGACCGCCCTACCAAAAAACCTCTCCTGCGTAACATCAGTTCCAAAACCCAAATCCCCAAACCGGCCGGCGCGAAGCGCCCGCTGTCCTTTGGGATTTGGGATTTTGGGATTTGGGAGCGCAGCGACCACAGTCTGGCTTTGCATTTCAAAAAAACTGTGTCAATTTTTCGCGGCAATGGGGAGGTTTCCGATCCATCACGCCTCGCCAAACATCCCCGGACACAACATTCCCAAAAACATTCCCAAAACATCATGAAATACTACTACGTCGATTCAAACAACGGGACCGCCGGTCCGGTTTCGCTTGACCAAATCCGCCTGCTCGCCGGCTCGGGCCAGATCTCCGCCGACCCGATGGTCGCGCCCGAGGGCGGCAAGGAGTGGCGCCCGCTTTCAACGCTCGCCTCCATCGCGCCGGTTCCGCCGCCGCCCGCGGGCTCCACGCCGCCGCTGCCGGACGGAGCGCCGCCCGCGGATTCCACGCCGCCGCCCGCCGCTCCCGTGCCGCCGCCACTGGCCGCGCCGCCGCCCGCGAGCCCCGCGCCGCCGCCGCCGACCGGGGCGGCGCCCGAAAAGCCGGCCGCGGCATTAAAAATCAACGCGACGCTGCTCGGCGACGCGGTGGCCGGGGTGCTTGGGATCGCGAGGAAAATCCTGAACCCGGGGCGGATTGACTGCTGGTTGAAGGTGGCGCGCGATTACGGGCACTACGCGGTGCTCGCCGGCGCCGCGCTCACGCTGCTGTATGCGCTCTACGCGGCGATTCGCACAAACCAGTTCGTGTTCTTCGGCGCGGGCGTGGGCGCGGTGCTGGCGCTCATGGCCGGACAATTCGCGGCGGACCGGTTTCTCGGCGCGGGAGACAAGCTCATCGCCGGCACGCCGAGCCGGCTGGCCACGGGCGCCTTCCTGGAATGCGTGGGATTGCTGGCGCTGCTGTTCGCGGCGGGCGCGTTTCTGGCCGGCGCCGCCGCCTGCGTGGCGACGCGCAGCGTGATGCCGCTGGTGCCGGCGTTGGTCGCCGCCGCGCTGTGGTGCGTGAAAGGCGGCATCGCGCTGCACCCGCGCATGGTCGGCGTGGAGCAGGAGGGCGGCGGGAGCGCGGGCGAGGAGGCGGTCGGCCTGCTGTTGTTTTTCCTGAAGGCGGGCTTGAAGATCGTGCCGCTGGCGTTTGCGTTGCTGGCGGTCGCGGGCTGCGTGGTCACGCTGCTGGCGTTTTCCATGAACGGGGGGCCGGCGGGCCAGGGGTCTTTTTCCTCCGGCCCGCGGCTTGCGGGCCTGCCGGGCATGGAGGGGCCGGCGTTGCTGCTGGGCGCCTGCCTGGTTCCGCTGGCGGCGTATTGCATGTTCCTGCTGGCCAGCCTGACGCTCGACGTGATTCGCGCGATTCTGGCGCTCCCCGGCAAACTGGACTCGCTGCGCAAATGACAGGCCGCCGCCGCGCGCCGGCGGCGGGTCCGGGGATTCCCCGCTGCCCCGCTGTTTTGAATGGACTTCCCATCGCCCCTCCGCAAAGCGGAGGCGGCGATGGGCCTTTTCAGCCCCGGAGGGACATCAGCGGCGGTGGTCAGCCCCGAAGGGGCGGCAGACACCGGTGTCGGCGGATTTGGCCCCGATGGGGGGTCAGCATTTAGCCGTGGGTGTCGAGCGCCGCGAGGAACCCACGGAATCCATCAAGAAAAAAACGAGCCCCGAAGGGGCGGCAGCGGGAAGCCCGGCAAGAGTCAAAATTAGGACAGGTCAAAAATGAAAACTTTAACCCGTCCTTTAAAAACGCCTTGACCAAGCGGAGGATGGAAGTGATTATCCGTCTGTTACGAAAATCACCAAACATATAAAAAATCTGTTGATCGGAATTCTCGCGCTTTGCTCGCTTTCAGGAGTGAGTTTTGCACAAGTGTTATCCAATAATCAGCCAGTCCCCTCCGCGGAAGATAATGCGTTCATGGCCGACATTGCGAGCATCGCAAGGGCTGTGACGGCAAACGAAAAAGGACGTGTCGTTTTGGACCTTGGAAATGGCATGACCTATGTCCGTGAAGCCGAGGAGCCGGTTCAAGTTGATTTGGCTCAGTCCCGCGCCTCACGCAACCTCTTGGCTGCGGCTTCACTCGACACGGACTCTGAAGAGTGGGTTGTCCAGTCATTCTATGCTTACGACTATGTCCAAGCGTATCCTTACCGATGGGTTTATGGTGCACGAGTTACCTTCTGCAATACAGTTGATGGCTCAACTGTCCAAAAAAACATCTACGATAACGCCTTGCTCTATCTCATCCCGCTATCCTTGGACGTGTTGGCAAACTTCTTCGATATGCCAATCTATCCACCCAACCTTGCGCTTACATTGATGCTCAAGATTACCGGTCATGCGATAGGCTATGCATTCGATGAATGGTATGAAACCGAAAGCATACGCGTGCAGTATTGGGAAGTCTATGCCGCCGGTGTGCTTGGTGACGCCGGTGTGCTTAGTGACGATTACTATTGGCAGGCCGTTGCCGTGACAAATAAAATTGTCGCCGTCAGACCGGCGGACCTTTATTCTTCCATATAAAATGCCAAAAGACCCGCGAATCGAAAAACCAAGGGCTAAATACACCCCGAAGCAACAAGCCGTTGTCGATCTCATTCGCGAGCAGAATCGGGAACGTTCACGGGAGCGTTCCCGATTTTTTTCCGACGACGGTTTCATCACATTCAGAGGCCATCCGAGGATAGTTCCGGCCGGCGCCAGCTGGCTGGCCGCCTTTCTCTATCCTCTTATTGTCTTTATGCTGTATTGTGGTTTGGTTGCTGGAAACCTGACAAGGGCGGTTTCCTTGTTTGTCATTGCCACCTTATATTACCTCTACCTCTTTGGTGTGGCGCATTTCTTGAGATCACTGGCTGTCACCATCGTGGCCGTGATTGTCTTTGCGATACTCAAGTCAAAATAAGAGTTTCTGGACAACTTCCAGCGCCTTTTTGACTTCCTTTGTGGGAGCGGCTGGAGGTGACAGCGAAAT
>JAITDF010000592.1 GCA_031282705.1 Opitutaceae bacterium
CTTAAAACCGCAAAACAGTTTAGGGCGTGTTTGCATAAGGGCAGTTTGAAAAAATCATGTTTCACGCGGAGGCGCGGGGAACCAAGTAGGGCAAGCGTCCCGCTTGCCTGGCGGCGCGCAAAGCGCGTCGCCCCAAAGTGGCGGGAGCATCCTGCTCCCGTCAGGCAAGCGGGACGCTTGCCCTACACCGCCCGCCCTGCGCCCCAAAGCCTCCCCGTGAGCTTTTTAATGACTGATGTTACGCGGAAGCGTTCGGAGCCTGGCCTCCGTGCCGAGCAAACCCTCGCGGGCCATCAGCTCGGCGTTTTGCACGGCGTTGAGCGCGGCGCCCTTCCAGAGATTGTCGCCGCTCACCCAGAAGCTCAGGCCGTTGTCCCACGCGGTGTCCATGCGCAGGCGGCCCACGCCGCATTTCACCTTTTCGGCGAAATCGAGCGGCGTCGGGTATTTCTTGTTCGCCACGTCATCGACGAGTTCCGCGCCGGGAAACGCCGCGATGGCCGCGCGCGCCTTTTCCAGGCTCACGGGGCGCTCGAACTCCGCGCTCACCGAAATCGAGTGCGCCCGCACCACCGGCACGCGCACCGTCGTGGCGGACACGCGCAGGCCGGGCAGCCCCATGATCTTGCGGCTCTCCTGCGCCATCTTCGTCTCCTCGCCGGTGTAGCCGGTGGCGTCAAACGAATCGATGTGCGGGATGCAGTTGAACGCGATCTGATACGGATAAACCTTTTTCTCCAGCGGCGCGCCGGCGGCGTAGGCGCGCACCTGCGCGTCCAGCTCGCGCACGGCCTCGGCGCCCGTGCCGGAGACGGACTGGTAGGTCGAGACGATGATGCGCCTCACGCCAAACTCGCAATGCAACGGCCACAACCCCATGAGCATGACCGCGGTCGAGCAATTCGGGTTGGCGATGACGCCCTCGTGCCGGCGCAGCTGCTCCGGGTTGATTTCCGGGATGACGAGCGGCACGCGCGGCTCCATGCGCAGCGCGGAGCTTTTGTCGATCACCAGGCAGCCCGCCGCCACCGCGTCCCGCGCCAGCGCGCGCGTGACCGCGCCGCCCGCCGCGAAAAACGCGAGGTCCACGCCGGCGAACACCCCCGGCTTCGCCTCCGCGACCGTGTAGCTCCTCCCGTCGCGCTCCACGACCCTGCCCGCCGACCGCGCCGAGGCGAAGAGCCGCAGCGAGGTCATCGGAAAATTGCGCTCATGCAACAGGCGGACGAGTTCTTGACCAACCGCGCCCGTGGCTCCGACGATGCCGACTGTGAGTGATGATGTGTTCACGATGGATATGGATATGGAGATGGATATGAATATGGAGATGAATAACTGATGTTGCGCGGAAGCGCCCGTTTCCCGTTCGTCGTCCATCGTCGTTCTCTTTCTTCTTTCCTCTTTCGTCAGGCATGGGCCGGGAGAGGGAGAAAGAGGAACGAGAAAGAGAACGAGAAAGAGGAAAGAGAACGACGAACGACGAACGACGAGAAACGGGAAACGGACGCTTCCGTGCAACATCAATGACCAAACCTTTGGAACGGATCACTAAAACCTGCGCCGCCCTCGGCATCAAGCCCGCGGAACGGATTCTGTTCGTGCGCATCTCCACGCAGACGATGCAGTTTTTCCGCGCCGGCGCGCTCGTCCGCGCCTACGCGGTCTCCACCTCGCGCCGTCCGCCGAGCAACCTGCGCGACTCCCTCGGCACGCCGCGCGGCCTGCACGCCATCACCGAACGCATCGGCGCGGGCCAGCCGCCCGGCATGGTGTTCAAGGGCCGCGTGCCGACGGGCCGGCATTTCTGCGAATACGAAACAGGCGGCGCCGGCGCGCTCATCACCAGCCGCATCCTCCGGCTCGGCGGCCTTGAGGACGGGGTGAACCGCGGCGGCGACGTGGACACGCACGACCGCTGCATCTACATCCACGGCACAAACCGCGAGCACCTCATCGGTCGCCCGCAAAGCTCCGGCTGCATCCTCCTGCGCAATCCCGACATCATCGAACTCCACGAAGAAGTCCGCGCGGGGGACATGGTGATGATCGAGGATTGAGCCCATGCCCGGCGGGGCGCCGCCGGCGGCTTGGGTCCGCCGGCGAAGCGCCACCGCGGCAGGCATTATTTAGCCAGGCCGAGCGGGCTGAAGATGACGTAGAGCACGAGGGTGAGCGCGATGATGACCCAGCCGAAAATCTTCGCGCCCTTCGAGCTTTCCAGCGCGACGCTGTTTTCGTGCGTGGCAAACTCCACCGGCTTCGCCAGCGGTTTCACCAAACCCATGACCCACATGACGCCCATGATGGCAAAAAGGCAGATGGCCATGCGATTCAGGAAGGCAATGTCGGTCAGCCAGGCAAGCAACCCGTAAAGCACCGGCGAGAGCAGGAGGCCGGCCACACCCGCCGCACCGGGGGCGCGACGGTTGATGAGGCCGAACACAAACACGGCGAGAATGCCGGGCGAAATGTAGCCCTGAAACTCCTGGATGTATTTAAAAATGCTGCCGAACTTGTCGAGCAGCGGGGCCAGCACGCAGCCGATGACGGCGAACACGAGCACCGCGACGCGGCCCGTGCGCACCAGCACGGCCTGCGCGGCGTCCGGGCTCACGTGCTTCTGGAAAATGTCCATCGTAAAGATGGTCGAGGCGGCGTTGAGCACGGCGGCCAGCGAACTGACGATCGCCCCAAGCATCGCGGCGAGCACAAAACCGACGAGACCGGCGGGAAGAAGTTTTTTGATAAGGAGATTCAGCGCGGCGTCGAACTTGTAGCCGCCGGCGATTTTTTCCCGGTTGAGCTTCGCGGCGTCCCCGCCGGCCTTGGCGAGCACCGCCGTGTTGTGCGCCTCGAGTCTCGCCGCCTTGTCCGGGTGCGCCAGCGCCCACCCGGCGTCGGCCTCGAACACCGTCGTGGAACTGGCGGCGTCCCTCGTCACCCGCTCGATCACGCGGTCATTGGAGCGCTCCTGCGCGACGGCGAGGTCCTTGCTGTAAAGGTTGAAGGCGATGATGCCGGGGATGACGATGACGAAGGGGATGATCAGCTTCATCCCCGCCGCAAACACGATGCCCTTCTGCCCCTCGCGCAACGAAGCCGAGCCGAGCACGCGCTGCGTGATGTATTGGTTCAGGCCCCAGTAGTAGAAATTCGGAATCCAGAGCCCGAGCAGCAGCGCCGTCCACGGGATGTTTTTGTCACTCGCGGGCAGGAACATGGTCAGCTTCGGGTAATTGAGCGCGGCGAGCTTGGCGAGGCCGCCATCGCCATCGGCCATCGGATGCGGCGTGACGCCCTCCGGCACGGTGAGGGCCGAGACGGGCGCCGCGCCGATGGCCTTGATGGCCAGCCACGAGATGATGGCGCCGGCGACGATGAGCGCGATGCCTTGAATCAAATCGGCCCACGCGGATGCTTTCAGGCCACCCGCGCAAACATAGAGGGCGGCGATGGCGCCGATGATGCAGCTCCATGCGGCGAGGCCGAGCTCGACGCCGAAGACCTGATGCCCGGCGAACAACTCGCTCATCGTGAGCGCCCCCGCATAAATGACCCCCGTGAGCGAGACCCCGATGAGGACGATCATCGTGAACACGGCCATGATGGCGCGCGCGGCGCCGTTGTAGCGGTGTTCGAGAAAATGGGGGATGGTAAAGATGCCGGTGCGCAGGAAATACGGCAGGAAGCAAAACGCCACGACCACGAGGGTGATTGCAGCCATCCATTCGTAACTGGCGACGGCCATGCCGAAGTCGGCGGCGTTGCCGGACATGCCGACGAATTGCTCCGAGGAGATGTTGGCGGCGATGAGGGAGACGCCGATGAGCCACCATTTGAGGCCGCGCCCGGCGAGAAAGTAGGATTCGCTGGTCGCGGCGGCGCCCGATGGCGTCCGGCTTTTGACGAGTCCCACTGCGATTACGGCAAGCAGGAACAGGATGAA
>JAITDF010000644.1 GCA_031282705.1 Opitutaceae bacterium
GGGCGAGGCAGGCGCGCACGCCTTCCAGCGGCGTGGCGGTGTAGCGCTCCTGCTCGACGATGAGCCACTCGATGGCGGGGGCGGCGGCATCGACGGCGCGGAAAACCGCCTCGAAATCGACGGGGCCGAGGCCGAGTTCCTTTTCGTCCTTCAAGTGCAGCAGCGTGATGCGGCGGCCTTGCTCGCGGATGAAATCGACGGGGTTTTTCCCGGCGACGTGCGCCCAATAAACGTCAAGCTCGGCGGCGAGGTTGCGCGGTTCGGAGGCGTCGAGGAGCCAGTCGAAGACGGCGCGGCCGCCGACCGGCGGGGCGAATTCGGCGGCGTGGTTGTGGTAGCCGAGGCGGAGGCCGGCGGCGCGGAGTTTCGCGCCGATGGCGTTCAGTTCTTCGCCGATGCGTTCGCAGCCGCCGGGCGAGGAGAACGCCGCCGGGGGCAGCCACGGGCAGATGACGTTGCGCGCGCCGAGGAGCCGCGCCTCGTCGATGACTTGCGGGAGTTCGTCGCGGAGGCGGGCGATGCCCGTGTGCATGCCGGCGGCGCGCAGGCCCGCGTTTTTCAACGCGGCGGCGGCGCCGGCGGCGTCGAGGTTGCCGTAGCCGGCGAGTTCGACGCCGGCGTAGCCGGCTTGGGCGACCGCCGCGACGGTGGCGGCAAAGTCTTTTTGCATGTCGTCGCGGAGGGACCACATTTGGAGGGCGATTGGGAGGGTGGGCATGGTTTTTTATTTAGTAGCGAGTAGTGAGTAGCGAGTAGCGGGTAGCGAGTAGCGAGTAGGGAGGCGCGGGGCGGGTTTATTTCAGGCGGACTTCGCGGCCGCTGGCGGCGGAGGCGTAGATGGCGTCGAGGATTTTTTGCACGGCGAGCGATTCCTCCGGTTTCACAAACGGATCGGCGCGGCCGAGCACGCAGTCGATGAAGTGCGCCATGCGGTTTTCGCCGGGAGCGCCGGCGGCGGCGTCCACCAGTTCGGTCGCGTAGCCGGTCTTGGTCTGCCTGAAGAGTTTCAGGGGCGGGAGCAGGAGGCCGGCTTCGGTGCCGAAGACTTGGGTGACGTTGCAGTCGGGCTCGGGCTGGTGCGCGGCCCACGAGGCTTCGAGGAGGACGGTGCGGCCGCTTTTGAGTTTGATGAGCGCGACGCAGAGGTCGTCCACGTCGAAGGGGCGGGCGGGGTCGATTTCGCTTTTTCCCCAGGAGCCGTCGCCCTCGCCGCGCGGGCCGAAGCGGGCGTAGGTCTGGCCGCTCACGGCGGCGGCGTCGAACTCGCCGAGCAGATACAGGCAGCGGTCGAGGGCGTGCACGCCGATGTCATAGGCGCAGCCGCCGCCGGCGTATTTTTTCTGCGTGAACCAGGAGCCGATGCGGGGGATGCCGGCGCGGCGCATCCAGGCGGTTTTGGCATGGTAAACGTCGCCGAGCGCGCCGTTGTCGATGAGGCGGCGGGCGGTCTGCACGTCGGGGAGGAAACGGTTGTTCTGGCCGACCATGAGCACGAGGCCGCGGGCGCGGGCCGCGGCGACGAGGCGGGCGGCGTCGCGGGCGGCGGTGGCCATGGGTTTGTCGAGCATGACGTGTTTGCCGGCGCGCAGGGCGGCGAGGGCGACGGGGGCGTGGAGGTGGTTGGGCAGGGCGATGGAGAGCGCGTCGATGTCGGCGCGGGCGAGGAGCGCGCGCCAGTCGGCGACGGTTTCGGGCACGCCGAATTGGTCCGCCGCGGCGCGGGCGCGGGCGGGGTCGGTCTCGGCCAGCGCGACGACGAGGGCGGCGGGGTGGCGCCGGTAGTTTGCGATGTGGTCAACGCCGATGGCGCCGGCGCCGGCGACGGCGACGCGCACGGGGGTGTCCTTGCGGTGTTTTTGTCTGGTGAGTTTGGTGCTCATGTCACGGTTATGTTTGCGAGGTTGCGGGATTGGAAAAAGGCGCGCCAGCGGATTTTGTCCGCCCCGCCGGGCGGGCGGGCGGCGGGCGGGGGGCGGGGGAGGCCGAGGCGGTCGTATTTGGAGAGGCCGGCGTCGTGGTAGGGGATGATTTCGACGCCGGCGAGCCGGGGGTGGTCGCGCGCGAGGCGGGCGATGGCCTCCAGGTGGGCGGGGGTGTCGTTGAGGCCGGGCACGAGGGGGCAGCGCAGGATGATGGCGGCGCCGGCGGCATAGAGGCGGCGGAAATTGCCGGGGATGGGGCCGGGGTCGCGGCCGGTGAGCGCGCGGTGGAGGGCGGGCGCGGCAGGGGTGTCGGTGGCCTTGTAGTCCCAGAGGAAGAGGCTGGTGTGCGGCGCGAGCAGGTCGAGGGCGCGGGCGGGGGCGCAGCCGCAGGTGTCGAGCGCGGTGTGGATGCCCTCGGCGCGGGCGGCGCGGAGGAGCGCGAGGCAGAAGCGGAGCTGGCGCGAGGGTTCGCCGCCGGAGAGGGTGAGGCCGCCGCCGGAGGCGTCGTGGTAGCGGCGGTCTTTGCGCACGATGCCGAGGATTTCGCCGACGGAGGCCCTGCGTTCGCGAAACAGGGGCGCGGCCTGCGGGGGGATGCGGCTCCAGGATTCGGGGTTGTGGCACCAGAGGCAGCGGAGGGGGCAGCCTTTTAGGAAGACGGTTGTGCGCAGGCCGGGGCCGTCGTGAAAGGCGCCGCGCTGGATGTCGAAGATGATTCCGGTGACGGCGTGGCCGGCGTCGGCGGGGCCGGCGTCGGCGGGCGCGGGGCCGGCGCATGAGGGGCCGGCGGGCGCGGGGTGGGTGAGTGCGGGGCCGGGGTTCATTCGTTGAGGGTGCGGGCGAGGATTTCGCGCTGGATGGCGGGGTCGAGGTCGATGAAGCGCATGCTGAAGCCGCCGACGCGGACGATGAGGTGTGCCCATTTTTCCGGTTCGCGCATGGCGGCTTCGAGGTCGCCGCGGCTGACGACGGTGATCATGGCCTGGGTGCCGCCGGCGGCGAACCAGGCGTCGAGGAGGGCGGCGGTTTTGGGGAGGTTCGCCGGCGAGAAGAGGGAGCGGGCGAATTTCATGTTTTGCACGGTGCCGGCGTGGATGGCGGGGTTGATTTTGAGGAGGGAGTTGAGGAAGGCGGTGAGGCCGGCGCGGTCGAGGCCGGGGGAGGGGTTGATGGCGTTGGCCATGGGTTCGCCGGCGGCGCGTCCGTCGGGGGAGGCGGGGGTGTGGCGGCCGAGGACGGTGTTGGCGCCGTTGTTGATGACGACGATGTGGTAGTGGTCGAGGCCGGCGGGGGCGGCGGCGGCGCGGGCGGCGGCGCAGGCGTGTTCGTGGACGCGGGCGGCCATGCGGTCGGCTTCGTCGTCGTCGTTGCCGAACTTGGGGGCGTCGAGGAGGCGGCGGCGGAGTGCGGCGGCGGCGGGGGTGGCGAAGTTGTCGCGGCAGGCGCGGACGATGGCGGCGAGGGTGCAGGCGCGCTCCTGGTAAACGAGGCGGCGGATGGCGGCGAGGCTGTCGGCGGTGTTGGTGTTGCCGTAGCTTTCGAGGGTGCCGCCGAGGCGGCGGGCGCCGCCGGAGAAGACGGGGAGGCGGCGCGCGGCGCAGTCGTCGAAGAGGAGGCTGATGAGGAGGAAGGGGGCGTCGGCGGCGGCGGTGTCGTAGGTGATTTTTTCCTGGCGGGCGAGGGCGGCGATGGCGGTTTCGACGTTGGCGGCGTAGGC
>JAITDF010000699.1 GCA_031282705.1 Opitutaceae bacterium
CGTCCGCGACAGTGCCGGACAAAACGATGCGCCAGTCGTTGGGGTTAACCGGACTGACTGTGGTGACGCTTGTTGACGGCTGCGTGGTAATGGTGCGCACCCCGCCCGCGGAAACCACAGAGCTGGTAGCATTACCGAGCGTAACATAACCACTCGATGCTTCTCCGGTGGAGCCATTGATGGGGGCGTTAATCACTACAAGATCACTGGCAAGCGAGATGACGGAGGGGTTGACGTTCGCCGATCCCCATCCATGGTTGCTAATGACCGAAGGGGAACTCCCCCCATTGAGAGTCAGTGTCTTGGTGCCGGCGATGATTGCGTTGCGACTTTGCGAAGGGGCGCCAATGACTAACACTGAGCCGATCGTGCGGTCGGAGTCGAGTGTGACGGTGCGCGTCGCGGTGAAACCGGTGCGATCAATCGTCGCCGTGTATCCCGCCCCATCGGCAACGGCACCGTCCTTCCAATTGGCCGTGACGTTCCAGTTGGCATTGACATTGCCGGTGTATGTGCCGTCGGCGGCGTTGGCCGTGGGAAGCCCCCAGCCAAGGGTGAGGGCTGTTGCGATCAAGAAAAAGCCGCGGGCGGCAGCCATGCGGTCGTTGTGATGGAGTGATTTTTTCATGGTTTCATGGGATGGTTTTTCATGGAATGGTTGGTGGTTGGAGATTGTGAGGCTTGCTTCGGGTGCATGCGTGGCGGGGCTATATTTTGGAAGGAAAGCGGCGGCGATCATCCGTCAGCGCCGCAACGCAGTGAGGGTTTGGGCGGACGGGCCTCGCGCAAGAGAGTCTGCGCGAATGAGCCGCCGACCGTGATGTTTTTTGAAGGTTTGGGTTCATGGGATAAGGTTAGAAAATACAGATAAAGCTAAATCGATTGGAATTTGTCAATGTTTAAAAGCAAATTTTTTAATCCTCCATCTTATTCTCTTGGAACCAATGCCTTGCGTCACCGCCCGCTCGCTCGCCGGGCTCTCGTTCCGGCTGGCCAGCTTTGCCGTGACGATGACTTTCTTCATGATGCTGTCCGCGCCGGGCCCCGGCCTCACCTGCGGCCTCTGCACGACGGCGGCGGCCCTCTCGCCGCGCTTTGCATGGAGGCACATCGCCGAGACCAAAGGGCGTTCCCGCGTGATGAAGACATGCATGGCCAAAGGCGGCAGGGCGGCCTCGGCGAGGCCGCCCTGCCGGCGCTGCCGCGCCTTGGGCATTGCGAGGGTTTTTTCAAACTGCCCCTGGGTTGCATTCCGGGTGAAAACGGCCCTTCCCGTCCTCCGTCGCGGGGCGGACTCAACGGTTGACTTGCATGGGGTTTGACTATGTCCGCCCGTCCGCCATTGAAAAACGGCGCTGCCTCCAACCTTCGTTCCGCCATGTCACCGCGTCGCTCCCATTTGCTCCCGCTCCTCGCCGTCTGGTGCGCCCTCTGCGCATTCCTCCCCCGGCTCCACGCCGGTTTCCCCGGACAAGATTTCGACAACCCGCCCCCCCTGCCCGCCACTCCCGCGCCATCCGCACCCGCGCCCGCCGCCGAAACCTTCGGCATCACCACCCTCACGCCGCCGCGCCTCGACACCAATCCCAACCCCGCCTACTGGCCGCGCATGCGACTCTGGCAGGGCGTCCCGAGCATCGAACGCGCCCCCGCCGGACGCCTCTGGGCCACCTGGTATTCCGGCGGCATCGGCGAAGGCAAAGGCCACAACTACCAGCTCCTCGTCACCAGTGCCGACGACGGCCTCACCTGGTCGAAACCCGTCGCCGTCTTCGACCCCGGACGCCAGCTCCTCGGCGGCGCCGGCAGCGACGCCCACCTCTGGCTCGACCCGCGCGGCCGCCTCTGGTGGTTCATCCACCGCCACATGCCCGCCGCCCCCGGCATCCACCCGCGCACCTGCTGGGGTTTTTACACCGACACTCCCGACGCCCCCCGCCCGCGCTGGCACGGCCCCCTCTTCGCCGGCTACGGCTACTCCCTCAACAAGGAATTTGTCACCTCCGACGGCGAATGGCTTCACCTGGTTGACCCCATGAGCAGAAAAACCGGCGGCCCGCCCCCCGCCCGCAAAGGCGCCCATGTCTGGAAATTCGCCGGCTACGACCGGCCCTTCGAGCACCTTGGCCACATCGAAATCAAAGACACCCCCTTCACCGAACACATGCTTGTCGAACGGAAAAACGGCGGCTTGTGGATGCTTGCCCGCGCCAGATACGGCATCGCGCAAGCCGTCTCCGACGACAAAGGCCGGACCTGGCGCGAAACCGCCCCCTTCACCAGCGACTTCAACATCAACACCCGTTTTTATCTCGGCAAACTCAAGAGCGGCAGCCTGCTCCTCATCGTCAACGACCACCCCAAAAAACGCGAAAACCTGACCGCCATGCTCTCCGACGATGACGGGGAAACCTGGCCGCACAAACTCGTCCTCGACGAGCGCGGTTACGTCTCCTACCCCGACGCCACCCAGTCCCCCGACGGCTTCATTTACGCGATCCACGACCGCGGCCGCTACCAGAAGGACATGCAGGAAATCCTTTTCGCAAAAATCACCGAGGCCGACATCCGCGCCGGCCGGCTCGTGACCGAAGGCGGTTTCCTGAAACGCAAGATCAACAAACTCGCCGACGAGGGCGGCGGCGTCCATTTCGACGGCGAGAGTTTCGGCCTCACCCGCCAATACGAACAACTCACAGGCCAAAAACCCCGCGAACCCGAGCCGGGGGAAAAAGCCGAAATGCCCCCCGCCCCTGCCCCCCCGCCGCCCCTCACCGGGCCCGCCGGTTTCCAGCCCGCCCCGCCCCCCTCATGCCCGCCCCCTCATTAAACCCATTACTCCCATCACTCCCATATCTCCCATTACTCCCATGCCTCCCGGAATCGGCCGCCCCCTTTTTTGGATTTCGGGACTTCGGGATTTCGGGGATTTTTGGGATTTGAGATTTTGGGATTTGG
>JAITDF010000620.1 GCA_031282705.1 Opitutaceae bacterium
ACAAACTCGGCGTAGGCGCTTTGCATGAGCAGGAAGTTGCTCACGCGCGTCTCGCCGGAGGTGCGGATGACGAGGTCGGGGTCGGGGATGCCGGCGGTGTAGAGGTAGCGCGCAAAGCCCTCCCACGTGCAGCCGCCGGCGGGCTCGCGTCCGGCGGCGACGGCGGCGGCGTAGGCGGCGGCGGCGTCGGCGATTTCGTCGCGGGAGCCGTAGTTGAGCGCGAGGACGAGCGTGCCGCGGGTGTGCCCGGCGGTGGCGGCGATGGTCGCGTCGAGCTGCGCGCGCACCGGGGCGGGCAGCGCGCCGGTGCGGCCGATGGCGAGAAGGCGGATTTTGTTTTTCCGGAGGGTCTTGAGTTCCTGTTTGAGAAAAAAAACGAGCAGCCGCATGAGGCCGCCGACTTCGTCCCGCGGGCGCTTCCAGTTTTCGGCGGAAAAGGCGTAGAGCGTCAGGTAGCGCACGCCGAGCTCGAAGGCCGCCGTGGTGATCGCGCGCACGGTGCGCGCGCCGCGCCGGTGGCCTTCGAGGCGCGGCAGGCCGCGTTGCCGCGCCCAGCGGCCGTTGCCGTCCATGATGATGGCGACGTGCGCGGGCCCGGCGGGGGCGGGCCCGGCGGGCGCGGACGCGGCGGCGGCGGGCGCGGCGGCGGCGTTTGGCGGTGGCGCGTTTCGTTTGGCGGGCATGCGGTGGCGGGTCGGCGGATGGGCTGGAAAACAGCGATTTAGGCGGCGGGCGGCGGGACAGGCAAGGGGAGAGTATCCGCCCGAAATCGTTCTCGTTCGCGTTCTCTCTGTTTTTACCCAATTCCGTCCCGCAAAAAGCAGAGAGAACGAGAACGAGTAAGAGAACGAGAACGATTTTCCCGGGCAGGCGGAGGTGTCAGGCGGAGGTGTCAGGCGGACGGGGCGGGGGATGTGTTTTTCGTGTTTCACATCCGCAGCCGCGGCGGGCAGGATGGCCGGCCATGTCCGTGTCCGCACCCGCCGCCATTCCACCGGCGCGCGCCGATTGGCGCGCGTTTTTGCCCACGTCGAAAAAGGAACTCGACGCGCGCGGCTGGGATCGCGCGGACATCATCCTGTTCACGGGCGACGCTTATGTGGACCACCCGTCGTTCGGCACGGCGGTGATCGGGCGCGTGCTGGAGGCGCGCGGCTGGCGCGTCGCGATCGTGCCGCAGCCCAACTGGCGCGACGACCTGCGCGACTTCCGCAAGCTCGGCGCGCCGCGGCTCTTTTTCGGCGTCTCCGCCGGCTGCATGGACAGCATGGTGAACCACTACACCGCCAACCGCCGCCTGCGCAGCGACGACGCCTACACGCCGGACGCGCGCGCCGGGGCGCGGCCCGATTACGCGGCCACGGTTTACACGCGCATCCTCAAGCGGCTGTATCCGCAAACGCCGGTCGTCCTCGGCGGCATCGAGGCGTCGCTGCGGCGGCTCACGCACTACGATTATTGGGCCGACACGCTGAAGCCCGGCATCCTGGTCGGGAGCGGCGCCGACCTGCTGGTTTACGGGCTCGGTGAAAGACCGGTCTGCGAAATCGCCGCGCGCCTCGCCGCCGGCGAACCGGCGGCCGCGCTGACCGGCATCAGGCAAACCGCCTTCCTCGCGCCGCGCGCCGGGCTGGAGGCGCTGCTGGCGAAAAACACCGCCGGCCCCGACTCCGCCGCCGCCGCCGCCGCAGCAGCAGCAGCAGCCGACTCCGCCGGCGCCACCGCCGACGCCGATTCCACCGCAGCCACTGCCGCCGCCGCCGACTCCGCCCCAGCCGCCGCGCAGCCCGCCGCCGACGCAGCCGCCGACTCCACCGCCGCCTCCGCCACCGCAGCAACCCCCGCCGCCGCCGCGCGGCCCGCCGCCATCCTCCTGCATTCCTTCGAGGAATGCCTCGCCGACAAACGCAAATTCGCCGCCAATTTCCGCCGCATCGAGGAGGAATCCAACCGCGCCGCCGCCGCCACGCTCATCGAGCCGGCCGGCGACCGCGCCATCGTGGTCAACCCGCCCCACCCCTGCCCCGCCCCCGCCGAGACCGACGCCGCCTTCGACCTCCCCTACACGCGCCTCCCGCACCCGCGCTACAAAGGCCGCCGCATCCCCGCCTACGAGATGATCCGCCACTCGATCACGCTGCACCGCGGCTGCTTTGGCGGATGCAGTTTCTGCACCATCTCCGCGCACCAGGGGAAATTCATCTCCTCGCGCACGGAAGGCTCGATCCTGCGCGAAGTCGATCGCGTCGCGGCCATGCCGGATTTCAAAGGCAACATCAGCGACCTCGGCGGCCCCTCGGCCAACATGTATGGCCTGCGCGGACGCGACGAAACCCTCTGCGCGCGCTGCCGCCGCCCCTCGTGCCTGCACCCGCGCGTGTGCCGCAACCTCGACACCGACCTCGCGCGCCTCACCGCGCTTTACCAAAAAGTCCTCGCGCACCCGAAAGTGCGGCGCGCCTTCGTCGGCAGCGGCATCCGCTACGACATTTTTCTCGACGGCAAGACCGGCGCTTTCCGCTCGCCCGGCGGGCGGGCCTATTTCGAGCAACTCGTGCGCCACCACGTTTCCGGGCGCCTGAAAGTCGCGCCCGAGCACAGCGCCCCGCACGTCCTGGCGCACATCCGCAAACCCGGCTTCGCGATGTTCGAGGCGTTCAAGGCCGCCTTCGACGACCTCAACGAAAAGGAAAACCTGCGCCGGCAACTCGTCCCGTATTTCATATCGAGCCTGCCGTATTGCCGCGAGGAGGACATGCGCGCGCTGGCCGCCGACCTGCGGCGCCTCGGCTACAAACTTGAGCAGGTGCAGGATTTCACGCCCACGCCGATGACGCTCGACTCGGCGATCTACTACAGCGGCATCGACCCCTGCACGGGCCGGGAGGTTTACGTCGCGCGCGCCCCGTCCGAAAAACTCCGCCAGCACGACTACTTTTTTGCCTGCAAAACACACCCCCGCCATGCGCGCGGGAAAAACCGGAAGCCGGAAGACTGAGGCCGCCTGAAATCAGTGGCGGAGTTGAAATCAGTGAAGAGCTGATGTTACGCGGCAGAAATCGGGGACGGGTCAAAGATTACCCCGCCCTCCCCCGCCCGGGACGACCGTCTGGATTTGCCTGCCGCGCATATAAAAAAGGGCCGCAAGCCATTGAAGCCGGCGGCACTGCATGAAACTGGCGCATCCATAGGGAGTCGAACCCAAAACCTTCTGATACATCATCAGATACCAACCCTCTCGCCCCTCTCGCGCGTTTCCCTGCCTTCCCCGCTTTCCAAAACCGGTTGCATTCCTCACCGGACGGCGTGCGAGCCGCTCGCGCAGGCTCTCGATGCTGAATTCCTTCCTGGCCTCGCCGTTGCCGACGATGATGCTCGGCTCGCCGGTCAGGATCTGCAGCTTGTCCGCCGCGATGCCAAGCGAGACCATCAACTTGTCGATGTCCATGATCCCCACTTCATTGATCGCGCGATCAATCCCCGGCTCGACAAACGCCCCGAACTTCCGCGCCAGCCTGTCTTTTAGCGTTGCCAGCTTCACCGCGTGCCGGCGCTCGAGCTCGGCGACGGTGTGCGGCGACACATGGTATCCCGCGCAGATTTGACGCAGCGGAAACCCCATCGCCCTCGCCGCCAAAATTGCGTCCACGCGCTCGCGGTTCTTCTCGACGATCTTGCCTGAGTAACGCGCGCGCTGGACCTCGTCCGACTCGAGCAACTCATGCCCGAGCGAAGTCGCGTCCCATCCGGGAAGCAGTTACTGGGAGGCGGAGGACAGTGATTGGGAGTCTGTATCCATGATTATGATACCCGTGAAAAATTTCGTTCTCCGTGCGCGCTCA
>JAITDF010000721.1 GCA_031282705.1 Opitutaceae bacterium
TGAAAAAAACTCCAAAAAAAAGTGTCACCCTCATAGCGGGACAACTGTTACCCTTGACCCGGGACTATACACGCCGAGACCGCCCTACCAAAACTGGCCGCCGCGTAACATCAGTGATGAAAAGGAGCGCGGGTGGTGTGGGGTTTCTACTCGCTACCCGCTGCTCGCTACTCGCTACTCGCTACCCGCTACTCGCTACCCGCTACTTTACGGGGATGATTTTAAGCTCCACGGCGGTGGCGGGGGCGGGGATGGCGGACGGGGGCAGGTTTTTTAGCAGAATCCGCCGCTCTATTTTGCAGTCGTGGCGCTTCCGGTAGAGGATGCGATCGCCCGCCGAGACAATCACGTCGCCCTTGACCGGGCGCGCGACGCGCATGTTCAAGGTCACGGGGCGGATGCCGGCGCCCGTTATCAGGCGGCCGGGGGTCACCAGGCGGATGGCCGGGTCGCGGTTTACCGGCACCCCGTTTTTTTCATAATCGGGCAACCGGTTGCGGAGGGAGTCGGCGACGTGGCGCCCGACCACGAGCCCTTCCTGGTAGCACTGGTCGCCCATGTCGGCGGGGTGCAGCATGTTGCCCGCGGCAAAATAGGCGGGGTCGGAGCAGCGGCCGAACTGGTCCGTGACCGGGGCGCCGCCGGCCGCCGGGTCGTGGGCCAGGTGGCTTTCGCGCACCAGGGTGTTTTCACCGACAAACCGGCCGGTGAATATGACGCCGTCGCAGGCGATGCGGTGTTCGTTTCCCGCCCGGTCTTTTGTGTCGATATATTCAACGCGGTCCAGGCCGCCGATGCGGGTGATTTCGGTGCCGCGCCGTATTTTCACGCCCAGAAACGCCGCGCAGAGCGAACTCGCGGACGGGGCGATGAGGCGCGGCTCCGGCTCGATCATGGCAACGGCCTTGATGCCGGCGTTTTTCAGCGTCCACAACGCGGAGAATCCGACCACTTCGGAGCCCACGACGACGGGGGAGCTGAACGGTTTGCGTTTGCCGAGATATATGAATTGCTGCAACGCGCCGGCGGTCATCACGCCCCGGGGGCGCAGGCCGCCGACGAGCCGCGGATGCCGGGGCGTCTCGCGCGCGCCGGTGGCGATGACCACGCGCTCCCCCGTGATGCCCAGCAGCCCTTCCTCCGGCAGGGAGACGGACAATTCGCCGCCGGCCTTGAGCGCGACCACGGTGGCCGAGGTCGCGATGGCGGCGTCGGGCGCGCGCGCGCGGATTTTTTTAATAAAAGTCCTCCCGGTCATGGGGCGCCAGAAGGTCTGCAACCCGAAGGTGGGGTGCAGGCAATGCCGCGGGGCGCCGCCGAACGCGTTTTCGCGCTCCAGGATGACGAGGTCATCGACGCCGGCTTTTTTCAGGGACGTGGCCACGGCGATGCCCGCCGGCCCCGCCCCGATGATGATGACTTGGTAATGCTTTTTCATGTTTCAGCTCCTTGGTTTTGGGTGTGCCGCCTTTTGGGTGTGCCGCTGATGATTGTTGTCACGCGGAGAGGCTGTCACGCGGAGAGGCGGGACGGCCTGGCCGGAACCGCCGCGGGTTCCCCGAAAGGTTCCCCGAAAAACGGACGGCGCGGCGGACGGCCCTCCAAGGGGACGGGCGGCGGCCATTCCTCTTGGGATTCCGCCGGGGGGACGTGGGCGGGCTGACGGCCCGGAGCGCGTTCCTCCGGCGTCCCCGCTTCGTTTTTTCCCGCCCCGGTTTTCCCCGCCCCGGTTTCGCGCGGCGCCGGTGCGTCGTCAAAGCGGTCCCCGACGATTTCGGCGACGCGGTGGCTGCAAAAAAAGCCGTTGCAACGCCCCATCAGGACCCGGCTGCGCCGCCTCAGCCCGCCCAGGCATTCCGGCGGCGCGTCGGAGTCCAGCGCCGAGCGGATGTCGCGCAGGGTGACGCGCTCGCAATGGCAGATGATGCCGCCGTTGCCCGCGCGGGCATAGTCGCGAGTGGAGTATTCGGAGAGGCGCGGCAATTCCGGCCGGATCAATTCCGGCATGGGCCGGCGCGGAAACAGCGGCGCGAACGCCTCGTCGTAGGTTTTTTCCAGGTATTGGGCGATGCCCAGCGCCGAGGTCAGGCCGGTGGAGCGGATGCCGCCGACCGTGATCCATTGTTTGTCCGGGTAATGGCTTATGCGGTATTCCTTTTTTTCGGTGGCCGTGCGCAGGCCCGCGTAGGTGGCCGTCACGGAATAATCGGCCAGCCGCGGGAGGATGCGCCGCCCTTTTTCGATCAAGTCGTTGAGCTGCGGGCCGGCGACCTCCGCGCGCTCCCGGTCCTCCTGCTCCTCGGCGGTCGGCCCCAGCAGCAGGTTCCCGAATATCGTGCGCGTCAGCAGCACGCCCTTGGTGGTGGGCGTGGGCACGGGCAGGATGATCGCGTTGAGCAGTTTCGACGCCGGTTTGTCGAAGATGAGAAACTGGCCTTTTCTCGGCTTGATTTGAAATCCCGGCTCATGCCAGAAGCCGTCCACGATGTCGCCCTGGAGCCCGGCGCAGTTGATGACCAGCCGGGCCCGTATTTCGCCGCGCGTGCTTTGCAGCGACCACGCGCTCCCGTCGAACGACGCGCCCCGCACCTCGCACCGGAAGCGGTGCGCGCCGCCGTGCTTGAGCCCTTGCAGGAAATAGGCCAGCGGGGCCGTCCATGCGTCGATTATGCTCTCGCCCGGCACCTGCACCGCGCCCAAGGCGCCGGCACCCAGCGCCGGCTCGTGCCGGTAGAGGACGCCGGCCTCCACCTGCGCCACGTCCATCACGCCGTTCCGGTGGGCCTGCCCGACGATGCCCGGGAGCGCCGCCAGCTGCTCCTCCGTCCAGGCGACGACAAACGCGCCCGATTGCAATACCGGCAGAGGCAGCTTATCCTTGAGTTCGAAAAACTCCCGGTAACCGGCGCGCATGCACTCCAGTTCCAGGCTGCCGGGCGGCGCATCGAACCCGGTGTGCAGCAAGGCGCTGTTTGCCTTGCTGGCCCCGGACAGGATGTCGCCGCCTTTTTCCAACAAGACCGATTTCGCCCCCATGAGGCAAAACCGCCTGAAAACCGCGCAGCCGACCACGCCGCCGCCAATCACCGCCACATCGAAAACAGAAGGATTCATGGAAGAAAAAAGTTGAAATCAGTGAAGAAACGACTTGAAACAACAGGAAAACCACATAGAAGCAAGTAGAAAACAACGGATTTTCCAAATAATTCCATAAAAAAACCACATCCCCATGCCACGCTACGCCGCCATCGACCAAGGAACGACCAGCACACGCGTCATTGTGCTGGATGAAACCGGCGCCCTTTCCATGACCCCCGGCATCCCGCACCGGCAAATCGTCGAGCACCGCGGCTGGGTCGAGCACGACCCCTTGGAAATACTGGGCAACATCAAGACCTGCCTGGAGCGCTGCGGCCCCGTTGACGCCATCGGCCTCGCGCACCAGGGCGAAAGCGTGATCGCCTGGGATGCCGAAAGCGGGGCGCCCCTCTGCAACGCCATCGTCTGGCAGGACCAGCGCACGGCGAAACGCATCGAGGCGATGAAGGCGGACGGCCTGGAGCCCCTCGTGCAGGAACGCTGCGGCCTCCCGCTCGACTCCTATTTCTCCGCCTCCAAGCTGGGCTGGATCCTGGAAAACGTGGAGCGCGCCCGGCCCCTCGCCGCCCAAGGCCGCCTGCGCATGGGCACGATGGATGCGTTTTTCAATTTTCACCTCTGCGGCGGCGCATTTTTCACCGACTACAACTCCGCCTCGCGCACCTCGCTGTTCAACATCCACACCCTGGAATGGGACCGGCGGCTGTGCGAATTGTTTGGCGTGCCGGACGGGGTGCTGCCCGAGGTCAGGGACAACGCGTGCCATTTCGGCGATGTCAAACTCAACGGCCGCTCCATCCCCTTCACCGCCTGCATCGTGGACCAGTTCGGCGGCACCTACGGGCACGGCTGCACCCGGCCCGGGCAGATGAAAATCACCTTTGGCACCGGCGCGTTTTTGCAGGCGATCACCGGCGACGCGCCGCCGCCCGCGAACCCGGACGGGCTGCTGCCGGTCCTGTGCTGGAAAATCCCCGGCGAAAAACCGCTCTTCGGCCTGGACGGCGGCGTCTATAACGCAGCCTCGGCGGTCAACTGGGTCAAAAAAATCGGCCTCTTCAACGAACTGTCCGAACTCACCGGCTTCCCCGAGGAGCCCGCGATCAAACGCGGCGTCGCCTTTGTCCCCGCGTTGTCGGGGCTCGCCTGCCCGCACTGGGACCGCTCGGCGGCGGGCCTGTGGGCCGGCCTGTCCTTGGAAACCGGGCGGATGGACCTGCTCCAGTCCGTCCTGGAAGGCGTGGCCGTGCGCGCGGCGGAGGTCGTCCGGGCCATGGACAAAACCGTGCCGGTCGGCCCGCAAATCAGCATCGACGGCGGCCTCTCCTCCGACCGCTATTTCAAGCAATTCCTGGCCGATTTGCTCCAAAAGGAAATCCACACCCCGTCAACCCGGGAAATGACCGCCTACGGCGTGGCCCTCCTGGCCCGGAGGGGCCTGGGCATCGACGCGCCCTTCCCGTCCGGCGGCGGGGTCGATGTCGTCCGCCCGCGCGCCGTCGATTACTCCACTTTGTTCGAGGAATACAAAAAGATAATCACCCGTTCAAGAGGGCTGAGAAACTAAGCCAGCGCCCTCCTGGACCATCAAACCCAACCCTAAAAACAAAAGGAAACCTATGGCCGGCTTCATGGCTGAATTTGGCAATTATGTTATTTATATAATGATGGCGGGCGTGCTGATGGGCGCCGTCGCCTCCATCATCGAGCCCGACAAAGGGCTTGGGAAGGAGTTTGTCACCGGAATCAACACCATCGGCCCCGTGTTTCTGGCGCAGGCCGGGATCATGGCGGCCATCCCCATCCTCTCCTTCGCCATCCAGAAAACCATCGGCCCGTTCTTTGCCTCGCTGGGCTCCGATTCCGCCATCGCCGCGCTCGCCATCATCGCGGTGGACATGGGCGGCTACCAGCTGGCCGACGCCATCGCCGCCAATCGCGACATGTGGATCGCCGCCATGCTGGTCGGCTACACCTCCGGCGCCGTGGTGGTTTACCTGATTCCCGTCGGCCTTATCATGACCCGCAAGGAGGACCACCGCTATCTGGCGCTGGGGGCCATGGCCGGCTTTATCAGCATCCCCTTCGGCGTGCTGGCCAGCCTGGTTATCATTGTGCTCACCCACATCCCGGTGCGCGAATTGATATCAACGGACTCCCCGGCGCTGCATTATCTGGGCCTGGACCTCCTCCAGTCGCTGAAGATCCTGGCGCCCCTGTTTGTCATCTGCTTCGGCCTGGCCTTCGGCCTGAAAGTGCGGCCCCTGGCCATGATCAGGGGGTTTTTGATCTTCGGGAAACTGCTGGATGTATTTATCAAAGGCGTCCTGGCGATATGCATTGTCGAGCACTTCACCCACGTGTTCAGCAACCTCTTTGGCGGCTGGGTGTTCGACCCCATGTTTGCGAACCAGCAGGAGCTGACCCGTGCCATTGAGATCGCCGGCTACATCGGCATCATGCTGGCGGGCACGTTCCCCATATGCCACCTCTTCCAGAAATACTGCACCAAGCCGATGCGCCTGATCGGACGGATGCTCAAACTCAGCGAAACGGGCACCATCGGCTTTATCATGGTCCTGGCGAATATCATCGCCGTTTATCATTTGTTCTCCGGCATGAAGGCGCGCGACAAGGTGATTTGCGTCGCCTTCGGCATTTGCGCGCAGGCGACATTTGGCGACCACCTGGCGTTCTCGGCCAATTTCCAGCCGACGCTGGTGCTGCCGATATTGATTGGAAAACTGTTCGGCGGCTTCCTCGGCGTGTGGCTGGCCATCATGATCTCGGTCCCGACCGCCAACCGGATGGAGCAGGAGGAAGTTTAAGTCTAAAAGTTTGGTTCCCCGCTATTCTGAATGGATTTCCCATCGCGCCTCCGCGAAGCGAAGCCGGCGATTGACCTTTTCAGCCCCGGAAGGACGTAGCGTTTCAGTCCCGGAAGGGCGGCAGGCACCGGTGTCGGCGGATTTCGCCCTGAAGGGGCGGCAGCGCGCGCCGCCCGCCTCATCGCATTCCAACGCCCTTCCCTCGCTGCCGCCCTTGTCAGGTTTCTTGCTGCCACCCTTTCAGGGCTTGTTTTTTTCTTGATGGCTTCCGTGGGTTCCTCGCTGCGCTCGTCACCCACGGCTAAATGCGGACGCCCCTCCGGGGCTGAAAAGCCTT
>JAITDF010000025.1 GCA_031282705.1 Opitutaceae bacterium
CAAGCGTGCCCGCCCTGCCGCCTTCGGCCATTTTTCAAACCGCCCGGAAGGGGAGGGGGGCTTTGGCTTGGAATGGGCGTGTTTTCGCCTTCCATACCTCACTCTTTTCTCTCCGCACGCTTGGCCGACCATGCTTTCAGGATTTCGCCGGCGATGGGGGCGGCGATGGCGCCGCCGCCGTATTCCTCGCCGGGGACGTGGCCGTCCATCGCCACCGCGATGGCGATTTGCGGGGCGTCCGCCGGGGCGAAGCCGATGAACCAGGCGATGTTGAGGTATTTGCCGCCGCGCGGGTTCGCCATCTGGGCGGTGCCGGTCTTGGCGGCGATTTCAAGGTTTTGCAGCTCGGGAAACGACCGGGGGCCGAGGCGGCGGCCGGTACCGCGCGTCACCGTGCGTTTCATGCCTTCGAGGAGCGCGTCGCGCTGCGCGCGGGTCAGGCCGTCCGGGGCGGTGCGCAGGCGCGGGTGCGCGGGGTCGTGCAGGATGGTCGGCGGGGTGTGGAGTTCGCCGCGCGCGACCGAGGCGGTGAAGCAGGCCATCTGGAGCGGCGAGAATTGGAGGCCGCTCTGGCCGATGGCCATCTGGGCCGTGTCGCCGGCGGTCCAGGGTTCGCCGTGCTGTTTTTTTTTCCAGTCCGGGTCGGGCACGTTCATGCGGCCGCCTTCGTCGATTTCGATGCCGGTGCGCCGGTCGAGGCCGTAGAGGCGCGCGGTTTCGGTGAGGGCGGGCTGGCCGGCGGCGAGGCCTTCGGTGTAGAAAAAGATGTTGCAGCTTTTGGCGATGGCGTCGGGGAAGGCCATGGGGCCGCGGTCGTTGTGGTTGTGGCAGTGAAAGAGGCGGTTGCCGATGCGCATGACGCCGTGGCAGACGACTTCGGCGCCGGGTTCGAGCACGCCGGCGCGGAAGGCGGCGATGGCGGTGAGGATTTTGAAGGTGGAGCCGGGGGGGCGGAAGCCTTGCGTGGCGCGGTTCAGCCAGCCGCCTTCGTCTTCGATGGTCTGGAAGGTGGCGGGGCTGAGGCGGGGGGTGAAGTGGTTCAGGTCGTAGTCGGGTTTGCTGGCCATGGCGAGGACTTCGCCGGTGCGCACGTCGATGGCGACGGCGGCGCCGGCGATGCGGGCGCCGTCGTCGTCGGACATGGCTTCCATCGCGGCCTCGGCGGCGAGTTGCAGGTCGAGGTCGAGCGAGAGCGTGAGGTTGCGGCCCTGGACGGGGGTGCGGCGCATGAGCGGGGGGTCGATGCGGTAGCCGGCGGGGTCAACGCGGTAGATGGCGCCGCCGGCCTTGCCCTGGAGGTGCGCGTTGAATTGTTTCTCGATGCCGGCGCGGCCGGTGGTGCCGCGCATTTTGAAGGTGGCGAGGTCTTCGCCGGGGAAGCCTTCCACGGGGATGTCGTCGGTCGCGCCGGTGTAGCCAAGGATGTGCGACGCGGCGGAGCCGTGCGGGTAGTCGCGGACGCTGGTGGCGGTGAGCTGGAGCGGGGAGCGGACGGGGAGTTGCTCGGTGAGGCGGGCGTATTCGGCGGGCGCGAGGTCGTCGAGCAGGGTGTAGGGCAGGAGGAGTTGCTGGCGGAAGTGGCGTTCGAGGTCGCGGCCGGCCACGCGGGCCTCGCGGCCGATGATGCGGTTGACCTCGTCGAGGTGGCGCTGGACGACGGAGTAGCGCGCGATGGCGGCCATCTGGGCGGAGCTGGGGATGTCCTTGTCGTCGAGTTCGCGGTAGTTTTTGCGGATGCGGAGGTATTCGAGGCGGAATTCGCGGCGGAGTTCGTCGAGGTTGAGGGTGATTTCAAAGCGGGCGCGGTTGCCGACGAGGAGGCGGCCTTCGCGGTCGTGGATGTCGCCGCGGGGCGCGGGCAGGAGGATGCGGCGCTGGTGCTGGAGGCGTTCGCGTTCGTGGTAGAGGTCGGCCTTGAAAAGCTGCTGGTAGGCGAAGCCGCCGAGGATGATCAGGAGCAGCGCGGCGACGATGGGGTAAAACGCGAGGAGGCGCGGGTCGTAGCCCTTGTGCATCTCGGTGAGCTTGCCGGAGCGGGCTTCGAGGGGATGGTCGATGTCGCGCGGGCGCGGGCGGATGAAGGGCTGGCTCATGGCTGGGTTTCGTGGCGCGGCGGCGCGGCGTTGAAGAGGGCGAGGGCGTGCTCCTGGAGCGCGAGGAACCACGGGCCGATGAGCGCGATGAGCAGCCCGGACGCGAGCAGGTCAACCATGAGCCGGAGCGCGAGGCCGGCGGGCGCGTCGCGGCGCAGGGCGCAGAAGAGGGCGAGCGCGGCGAAGAGGGCGGTGTTGGCGGCCAGGGCGACAGCCACGGCGACCAGCGGCTCCGTCCGCGGGATGCGCGAACGGAGCTGGAAAATGACGGCGTGCGCGATGAGAAAAAGCATCGTGAGCAGACCGAAGGGCAGGGGGGCGGCGGCGTCGCACCACAGGCCGAGCGGCACGATGGTGCGCCAGCCGTGGCGGTGGCGGAGGCGCAGCGCGGGAAACACCACCAGCAGCCCCCCGATGAAGACGCTGATGTGCAGGACCGACAGGTAATGGTTGAGCTGGGCCGCGATCGTGCAGAGCAGGACTCCGCAAAGGATGACGATGACGGGCGTGAGATGGCGGTGCATCGGGAAAAGGTGAAGGCGTGAAAGGCTGAAGAGTAAAGGGAGGAAAGAGCGGAAAGAGCGGAGAGAGTGGAGGGAAGGCGTTTACTCGTTCTCGTTCTCTTACTCGTTCTCGTTCTCTCTTCTTTCTGTTTTGCGCAACGTTTTGAGAAAGAAGAAAGAGGAAAGAGGAACGAGAAAGAGGAACGAGAACGAGAACGAGAACGAGTAAGAGAACGATTATGTCAGGAGGACGGTGTGAGCGGGACGAGCACCGTCACCTCGCTCACCGAGGCGAGGCGCGGGTCAAGCAGGACGGGGCCGGATTTGAAAAGGCCGTCGCTGCCGGCTTCCAGCCTGGTGATGAGGCCGATGCTCAGGCCGGGAGGGAAAATCCCGCCCTGGCCGGAGGTGACGAGGCGGCGCGGGTCGGTGACGCCGGCGAGGATGTCGAGAGGCACAAATTCCACCCTGCCTTCCTCCGCGCGGGCCAGCGAGCGGGCGCCGGCGCCCTGATAGCTGACCGGGCGGTCGTCGCCCTCGATGCAGGCGGCGAGGCGGAGGCCGGGATTGCTCACCAAATCGACGACCGCGGTGTAGGCCCCCACCTCGGTCACGCGGCCCACGACGCCGCCGACAAAGATGACGGGCGAGCCCGCGGTGATGCCGTGCATGGAGCCCTTGCGGATGACGAGGCGCTGCCACCAGGCGTTGAAGTCGCGCCGGAGCACGCGGGCCGGTTCGCCGCGGTAGCCGTCGAACGAGGGCAGGCGCAGCAGCTCCTCCAGCCGGGCCACCTCGGCCTCCAGCGCGGCGTTTTTTCGGATGCTCAGCTCGTAGGACGCGTTGAGGCGCGAGAGCTGCTGGCCGGCCTCGATGAGGTCGTTTTTGGCCCGCGTGCGCAGCGACCAGTAGTTTTGCAGATCGCGCACCCGCCCCGCCGTCACCTCGACGGGGGCCTGGAACTCAAAAAACGAAAGCCGCGCGAACCGTTTGAACAACGCGGGCAGCACCAGCCATGCCGCGAATGCGATGAGAAGGATCAGAAACGGGCGGGCTTGGTCGATGCGTTTGAGCGGCACGGCGAGGAAGGAACAGGTTGCGGAAAAAACGCCGGACACCGGCGAATGACGGTTGACAGGCAATCGCCGCAAAAAGACGCGGGAAGCGCAAAAGGATTTTTGGAGTTTTTCGGTTCGCCGTTGTTTCGAGCGACGAACCCCTTTGTTTTTATCTTCGTTTCCTTTGTTTCCTTCTGTTCAAAATGAAATTTTTAGAAGTTCCCTGATGAAATTTGCAGGCCAGACTTCCCTTCCGCCTCCTTTCGCATTTCTCCTTCCTCCTCTCGCCTTTCAACTTCCTCCCTTCACATTCCTTCCTTTCACCTTCCGCCATCTTTCACCCTTCCCGTCTCACCACCCATGCAACTCACACCCGACCTCGACACCTTCATCCGCCTCGCCGGGCAGGGCAACGTCATCCCCGTTTACACCGACCTCATGGCCGACTTCGAGACGCCCGTCTCCGCCTACGCCAAACTCAAGGGCTCCGGCGGCCCCTCCTACCTGCTCGAATCCGTCGAAGGCGGCGAAAACCTCTCGCGCTACACCTTCATCGGCTGCCGCCCCCGCAAAATCTTCGCCTGCGGCTCCGAGACCACCGAAATCCGCACCCCCGCCGGCACCAAAAAAATCCCCACGCCCGCCGACCCCCTCACCCTCATCGAGGACGAAATGCGCCGCCACCGCCCCGTCGCCCTCCCCGGCCTCCCGCGCTTCACCGGCGGCGCGGTCGGCTTCGTCGGCTACGAATACATCACGCGCATCGAGCCCACCGTCCCCGCCGCGACCACCGCCGGCGCCGACGAACTCGGCACGCCCCTGCTCTACTTCATGCTCACCGACTCGCTCGTCACCTTTGACCGCGCGAAACAAACCCTCCGCCTCTGCGTCAACGCCCACGTGCGCGACGGCGGCGCCTCCGCCGCCTACGATGCCGCCGCCGCCGAGCTGCGCCACCTCCACGACCTCCTCAGCCAGCCCAGCACGCTCTCCCCCGCGCCGCTGGCGGACCCCGGCCCGGTCACCGTCCCGCCGGGCAACTTCACCCGCCCCGACTTCGAGCGCATGGTCAACGACGTGAAGGAATACATCCGCGCCGGCGACATCATCCAGGTCGTCCCCTCCCAACGCTTCAGCGCCCCCTTCACGAAAACCCCGCTCGACCTCTACCGCGCGCTGCGCACCGTGAACCCCTCGCCCTACATGTTCATCCTCGACACCGGCGACGCGGCCATCGTCGGCGCCTCGCCCGAGGTGCACGTGCGCCTCACCGACGGCCTCGTCGAAAGCCGCCCCATCGCCGGCACGCGCAAACGCGGCGCCACCCACGCCGAGGACCTCGCCCTCGAAAAAGACCTCCTCGCCGACGAAAAGGAACGCGCCGAGCACCTCATGCTCGTTGATCTTGCCCGCAACGACATCGGCCGCGTCTGCGCCTACGGCACCGTGCATGTCCCCGAGATGATGGTCATCGAACGCTACTCGCACGTCATGCACATTGTTTCTCAAGTCGAAGGCCGCATCCGCGCCGGGAAAACCGCCTACGACCTCATGCGCGCCACCTTCCCCGCCGGCACGGTGAGCGGCGCGCCCAAGATCCGCGCCATGCAAATCATCGCGCAAAATGAGCCCGCCCGCCGCGGCTTCTACGCCGGTGCGCTCGGTTATTTCGGCTACGACGGCAACCTCGACTCCTGCATCATGCTGCGCACCGCGCTCATCAAGGACGGCCGCGTGCACATCCAAGCCGGCGCCGGCATCGTCGCCGACAGCGTGCCCGCGAGCGAATACCAGGAAACCATCAACAAAGCCTCCGCCCTCTTCAAAGCCGTCGCCATCGCCGGGCAATTCTGAGAAAAAAGGGCGCCCCCACTCTCTCAATCGTTCTCGTTTTCTTACTCGTTCTCGTTCTTCGTTCTCTTTTGCCTTTTGGGAACCGCTGAAAATTCATTTTGAACAGAAGAAAACAAAGAAAACGAAGAACAACTCCGTCCGCCATCCGCCATCTATCGTCCGCCGTCCATCGTCATCGTTAAACCAGTGTTTTCTTTGTTTTCATCTTCGTTACCTTTGTTTCCTTCTGTTCAAAATGAATTTTCAGCGGTTCCCAAAAGACAAAAGAGAACGAAAAAAGAGAAAGAGTAACTGATGTTACGCAGTCGGCAGATTTTGGTAGGGCGGTCTCGCCGAGACCGCCGGGAGCC
>JAITDF010000031.1 GCA_031282705.1 Opitutaceae bacterium
CCCCGAAGGGGCGGCAGCGAGGGAAGGGCGGGGAAATGCGCCGAGGCGAACGGCGCGCGCTGCCGCCCCTTCAGGGCTTGGGGTTTTAATCAACGTTTTCCGTGGGTTCCTCGCTGCGCTCGTCACCCACGGCTAAAGGCTGCCGCCCCTCCGGGGCTGAAAAGGTCAAGCGCTGTCTCCGCTCCCGCGTAACATCAGTTACTGACTTATGTTACGTTGCGCGGCACGGGATTGCGTGGCAGGCGTCCCTGCCCGTGCCACGCAATCCCGCCGCCGCCGCGCCTTCGCGAAGCCCTGAATCCCTTTGGCTGCGTCCCATCAGATTCCCATGCGGAATCTTCTTTGTTTTTACCTTCGTTGCCTTCGGTGCCTTCGTTTCCTTCGTTTCCTTCTGTTCAAAAATGAATTTTTTCAAAGCGCCCTCGCGCCGTTCAGCATTTTTCGCGACGGCGCATGGCCTGTGCTCTGTGCAAACGGTGATGCACGCCGCCCTCACGGAAGCGCGTCGAGCCATTTGATAAAATCATCCTTCCATCCGGCGGTTTCATGGCCGGGCGCGCGGCCGAGCGAAAAACCGTGCGAGCCGGTGTTGTATTCGATGAGCGTCACCGGGACATCCGCCTTGCGGAGCGCGGCGGCCAGCAGGCGGCTGTTTTCAATGGGCACGACCTTGTCATCCTTCGCGTGGACGAGGAAAAACGGCGGCAGGCCCGGGCGCGCCCGGCGCTCCAGCGAATACTCCGCGACCCGCCCCGGCGACGGCGACGGGCCCAGAAGGTTGTCCCGCGAGCCTTGATGCGCATGGGGCGGGTCCATGCAGACGACGGGGTAGAGCAGCGCCACGAAATCGGGACGCGAACCGTCCCCGGCCTCGCCGAAAAACGCCGTGCTGCCCGCGAGGTGCCCGCCCGCCGATCCGCCCATGATGCCGACGCGCCTCACGCCCCATTCGGCGGCATGGGCGCGCACATGCCGGATCGCCTCAAGCGCGTCCTGCTGGCTGAGCGGCAGCGCGTCGCCGGTGACGGCGGGTTTCGGCAGGCGGTATTTTAACACGGCAACCGTGCAGCCGAGTTTTTGGAAATGGCGGGCGATCCAGTGCCCCTCCCGGTCGATGACGACCATGCCGTAGCCGCCGCCCGGACATGCGACAATGGCCGTGCCGCGATTGTTTTCCGGCGCGGGCCGGTAGAGGGTGAGGGTGGCAAAGGTGGTTTCCAGCAGGGTGCGGTTGAACCCGTGGTCGTCCAGGCTCCGCGGACGGAAGACAACCCTCTCGGACGGCGATTCGTCCGCCTTCAGTTTCGGATCAATCGGGCGGAGCGGATACTCGCCGACGGTTTGCGCGCCGAGGGAGGCAAAGGCGGACACCGCAAACGCGGCGGCGAGACAATGGAGGCAATGTTTTGTTTTTGTATTCATTTTTATAATGGGAGGGTCAAAAAATTTGGGTTTTACGGCCGGCCGTTTTTTTTAATTTATGATGTTACGCAGTCGGCAGATTTTGGCAGGGCGGCGGGGGGAATTGCCGCCGATGCTGCTCCGGGATGGGTCAAGGATTGGCTTGCAGTTGCTCCCAAGCGAGGGCTTGCAGCCTCATGCTGTCTTTCGGGGATAGTTTGACATGTCTGGCGGCGGCGTTGTCAGGCGGCAATTTGCCCGGGTCCTCGCCATAGATGCGACCGTAGAACAGAAGGGCGGCGAGGTAGGCGCCGATGTCGCTTTGATGGTAATTGTCCTTGCGCCAGATGCCCAGCTCCCCCTCCACGACATCGGGCGTGGCGGGGTTGTCGGCGATTCCTTCGCGCACGGCGGCGGCAAAGGCGCACCCCACCGGCACCCACCCGGCAAAGGAGAAATCACGCGCCGCCTTCGGGAAGGCCTTGTGCAGGGCGTCGTGCATGGACTCCACCGAGGGGAACCGCCCTTTCAGCACGAGGTCGGGGCGGCCCCACGTCTCGTAAAGATAGACTCTGACCCCGGGGTTTTTCGCGGCAAACGCGTCCCGCAGTTTTTGCGCGTATTGGCGGAAAGAATCGTGGGATTCGCCCCCGTCCTTTTCAATCAACGGCCCGGTGCTGTGATCCTGCAACACGACGATATCCCAGGCCTTGTCGATCAAACCGAGCCGTTGTTTGTAGTGAAACTCAAGGTTCTTTCCGCCGACAGTCTCCATGGTGACCTCAGGCGACCTGCCGCCTGCCCGGGCGAGGATATGAAACAGCGCCGGGACGCCACCCGGCGCGGTGTCGTTGAGTTCGGCGACCCCGCCGGCCATTGGCCGGGGCATGTAGGTGAAGCTGTTCCCGACAAACAGGACGCTTTGCGCCGTCGCGGCGGTCGCGGCCAGCGAGAGGCCAAGGATTATTGCAATTTTATAATTCATCATGCGGTGGTTGACTGTTGAATAAGAAGGGTCCCGCGCCGTCTTATCCCACGCGGGGACGTGGAGACGCAAAGAAAAAATCAACCGCGGAGACCCGGCGCGGCGAAACCGCGATGACGCGGCAGGCGAAACCGGGTCATGGTCAATATACAAGCTCGCGGAAGTTTTTCACGCGGTGAAAGGTGATGAGGTTTCCGTTGTGCGCGCTCTTGGCGCGCCCGTCGCCGCTGCGGGCGAGGATGACAAGATCGCCGCCGTCGATGTCCATGCTGGCGTAGTGGCGCGAGGTCCGGCCGTTTTCGCCCGAGGTCGCGACCAGCCCGGCAAAGCACCAGTCAACGAGGTTTTTGGAAAAATGCAGCACCAGGCGCTGGCGTTCGTTGAAGGCGAGGTCGAAGCGGTCGGGCGGGAGCCGGTCGGCGCGGCGCATCGAGTCGGTCGCCTGCGTGCCGAGCAGCCAGTAGAGCTTTGTCTCCCGGTCGTATAGTATATGAAAACGCATCTGCCCGCCGGGCACGGGCAGGAAGAGCATGCGCCTGCCCGAGGGGGCGTCCTGCAACGACATGGTCATGCTGCCGTCATCGTTCTCGACGACCTTGGTCAGGCACGCGAACCCCGTGCCGCCGGTGTGCGCGCGGGCGAGTATGTGAAAAGTGCGGCCCGACGGGTCATGCCAGTAATGATCGGGGTCGAGGATTTGCACGACCCCCGGCTCGACCCAGCCGATGGGCGAAAAACTGCGCCTCGGCGCCATCGGGCGGCGGTTGGGATGGCTTTGCGGATAAAACGGGATGCCGACATAGTCGATCCGCGGGTCGTTCTCGCGCGTGCCGGGCAGCACATCGGAGAACACCAGCCGGCTGGAAGCCGTCCAGTTCTGCGTTTGGGTGAGGTCCGACTTTTCCGCCGCGCGCAAAAGCACGAGCGCCTTCTCGGACGGCGCCCAGGCATTTATTTTCCGCCCCGCCAGTTCGTAGGCGATATAGACATTGCCCTTCGCGTGCCAGACATTCGCCGGGGTCTGCTGCCAGACCAGCTCCTTTCCGCTGAGGTTCACCGGGGCCGGCCAGGTTTCGCCATTGTCGTCGGAGCGCGAGATGGGCAGCCCGGCGCCGGTCGCCAGATAATACAACGACCGCCCCGCCTTGAAGACGCGCCCCTGCAAGGCGGGCAGCTCGGCGCGCTGTTTCCATGAGCGCCCGCCGTCGTCGGACGTGAGCAGAACCCCGCGTTTCGGCCCCTTGGCCGGGTGTCTCGAATAGGCGGCGACCAGGCGTCCCGAGTCGAGCCGCAGGATGGAGGGGGAATAGAGCGGCGTGTTTTTGGGGTCGTCGGATTCGCCCACCACGACAAAATCATCCGCCAGCGGCCGGATGGACGCGGCTGCGGTCAGACCCGTGGTCGCGTAAAGCAAAATTATTGCCGGCAGCAATGCGGCCCGGCAAACACAGTGGGCAATATTGGTTTTCATAGGGAGGGTCGGCGGGCAATGATCAATAAACCAGTTCGCGGAAATTCACCACCCGGTGGAAGGTGACGAGGTTTCCATTATGTGCATTCTGGGCGCGGGAGTCGCCGCTGCGCGAAACCATCACAAGATCGTCGCCATCGATCGCCATGCACGCATAGTGGCGCGAGGCCTTGTCCTCGGGGCCGATCGCCACGACGCCGGCAAAGCACCAGTCGATCATGTTTTTGGAAAAATGCAGCACCATGCGGGTGCGCTCGTTGTCAGGCCGGCTGTAACGGCCCTCGGGCATTTTCTCAATGCGTGTCATTGAATCGGTGGACTGGGTGCCGAGCAGCCAGTATAATTTTGTCTTCGCATCGTATTCGATGTGAAAGCGCATATGCCCGCCGGGGATCGGGACAAACAGCATCTTTTTCCCGGACGGCACGGTTTGCAGGCTGGTGGTCATCGAGCCATCACTGTTTTCCACCACCCTGGCAAGCGCGCCGTAATTCGTGCGTCCGGTATGGGCGCGGGCGAAAAGGTGAAACGTCCGGCCTTTCGGGTCATGCCAATAATGATTCGGGTCGGTGATTTGAACAACGTTGGTTTCCAGCCATCCGATGGGGGGAAATTTGACTTTCCCGTGAAGGGGAGTGGCGTTCGGAAAACTTTGCGGGTAGAAGGGTATTCCGAAATAGTCTGTTTCGAGATTGTTTTCCTTGTAGCCAGGGATCAGATCCTGAAATGTAATTTCGCTTGCATGGGTCCACGCGGCGGCCTTGGTCAGATCGTCTGTTTCCCGCGCGCGCATGAGCACCGGCGCGAGCGCGCCGACATACCAGCCTTTTATATTATTAACCGTGAGTCGCTCCCATACCATGTAAACACAACCATTGGCATGCCAGACATTGGCCGCGGACTGATGCCATGTCCTGTCGTCGAGCGCGGAGGGTTCGCTCCAGGTCCCGCCGTTGTCCGCCGAGCGCTGAATGCACAAGGGCGCGCCGTTCGGATTGCTGCCCGGCGAGATATAAAACATCGTGGCAATATAATACGTTTTCCCGCCGGCGGCGAAAAGACGCCCCTGATTGGTCGGCGACTCCGCGCGCCTCTGCCATGTCACGCCCTTGTCATCGGATGTCAGGATAACGGTATGCCCCCTTTTCAGTTTCCGGTTTGTCTCTGTATAAGAGGCAACCAGCCTTCCTGAATCCAGCCGGATGATGCCCGGCGTATAAAGCGAAACGTCCTGCGGATTGGGCGATTCCGCAAGGATGGTTTCGCTTGCAATCGGACGCATCGGGCCGCCCGCGCCAAATGCCGCGGGCGACAGGCCGGCACACATGAGGATCATGCCGGCGGCGATCGCGTTTATCCACGACGGCAAAAGGAGGATTTTGTGGTATTTCATTGTGTTTATTATGTGTCTGGAACCTTTCTTTTCTTCTCCCAATCGGAGACGAAAGAGGAAAGAGAAAGCATAAAGAGGAAAGAAGGGAATCATAAACTCGGCGGAGGCGGGGTTCGCGCACGATGAAGATTTGGGTGTATCCGTTGCCTTGGGACACCACGCGACGGAGGCAGGCAAGTTGCGCTCCGTCCGGAGAAAATACGCAGGCAAGCTCCAAAGGCGCGCCGCCAAGCTCGCGACGCGGCGTGAGTCGGCGCTGCGCTGCGCCTGCGGGCGGTGCGGTGCGGTGCGGCGGGTCGCGGTGCCCTCCAGCGGCGCGGCACCCGGGCGCGTGATGCCGTCGGGAATGTCCAGCATAAAGACAGGCTCCTCGTTCATCGCACCACCGGCGTAACCTTCAAATAACGTTTGGTCCCATCGGCAGGCGCCGAGTTGAGCCAGAAGACCGGTATCGCCCCGGATTGCCTGGCGGACGGAAGCACCACGATGGCCTCACCCCAGCGGGACAGTTCGTCCGCATAGTCCGGCGATGCGATCCCCTCCGCCCGTTCATAGTCGGAAAGTGTTGTCCGCGCCATCGGCCGGCCTCCGGCCAGATTCCGCGCCGGCACACCCATGACCGGGAATGACACGGTTTTGAAGGCAGTCATCGCACCGGGGGCCAGACATTGTATCTGATAAATTCCCTTGAAAACCTCGCTGCCGCACACCGCGACCTCCTCGCCGTCCCGCATCGGATCGAAGTCCCCCGAACCAATGGCCGTCCACGGCCGCCCCGTCCCCGCAGCCGCCATCGCGTATGGCCCGCTCGCACCCGGCTCGAAGAAGTATATTGGATAAGAACCCGACCCGGCGTCGGCTTCGGCGCCGATGGCCGCCACCTGCCCGCCCGCTTGCGCCGGATCGAAACGCCCGCCCGCGATTCCGGACAACCGTATCGCGCTCGCCGCCGAACTTGTCCACGTGTTGTCGGTGGGTTTGGCGAAGACAATCGCCGAGGGGCCTGATTCGAAGATCACGGCGATCTCATCGAGGTCGTCGTCCGGCCTGAAATTTCCCGCCGCGATCGCGCGTATCTTGTGGGGATTATCGGTTAGAATGACATGATCGGGTTTGAGGAAACCCCGGCGAAAAATATAAACCGGCCAGGCCCCGTTCACCGCTTTCGTGGCAAATACCGCCACCTGCTCGCCCCGCCTGCCGGTAAATTTTCCGGCCACCAGGCCTCCCCATCCGGCCGGGCTCCGCCCCGCCCGATTGATCTCCGTGCCATCGCCGTCGTAAAAAATAATATCATAATATGCGGCGCCGCCGACCCGTGTGTTCGGCTTGTCCCAGATGACCGCCACCTCGTCGCCAGCCTGATTGTCGTAGAAATCGCCCGCCGCAAGCCCGATGGGCTGGCAGCCCGTGGAATGGATGCCTGTCATGGTGGCGTCGGCAAGCAGGGACGGGGCCTTCAGGAATGCGGCCGCCCCGGAGGAGCCGAAAACCGGCGTATCGTCATCCGTGCGGACCTGTATCAGTTTTTCCCTCGCGGGAATCGCATTCATCAGCGCTGTCTGATAGGGAAACCATCCGGCATAATCCGTGTAGTCGGATTTGTCCGTCCAGCATCTCACCGCCGTGCCGGGCTGCTTGTTGATCGTGGTCGCCAGCAGATTATAAGTCACGCAATGCAGCACAATGGGATGGGCGACATTCATGAAGACGTTGCCCTCAATCATGTTCCCCGATGTATTCAACTTGATGCCAATCGCGGAGTCGCGAATCGTGTTGCGCCTGAGCCGGTTCGAGGCTGCGTAATCACGCCCCTCCTTGGCCAGATCGTGGACATGCTCCGCCCTGCCCTGCCGGCTGCCGAGATTCATGGCCACCGAATAGCCGGTGATCATGTTGTTTTCTATATTGTTTTCCCTCGGGTAATCCTCCCTCAGGCGGCCATCTTCGCCGGCGTTTCTGAAGAAGGCCAGCGCCACGCGCATATGCGCCGCCGACGCCTGCGACGGCATGAAGCGATTGGAGACGGCTTCGTTGCCGTAAGATGAATCGAAAACCAAATCGCCGTAGGCCGGATTCAAAGTGTAGTTGTTGTCGCGAAACAAATTTCCCACGAAGCGATTATGATGGCTTCCATTGCCGTTGTAGGAGGCCGTGCTTGCATTTTCAAAAAAAGCGCACCCCGTGACCGTGACATTCGTGCCGTTGATATAAACGCCCGTGTTATTCCGGCTGAAGGTATTCAGCGCCAGAACCAGCGGATGGGTGTTGGTGCGGGCCACCTGCACCGCCTGGACGAAGCCCTTGAGCGCAAGATTGCGCAGTTGATTTTCCGGGGAACCCGCCACGAGTGCGGTGCGAAAAGAAAAACCCGCGGCCAGCCCGCGCGACAGATTGGCCTCGGATGAGCCGCCGGCATATATCTGGTCAAGCGAACGCTTCCCATACTTGGCAAGATTCCCGTCGATGACGACACCGTTGCCATCAATGACCGTTCCGGGACGGCTGACCGTGAACAGCACCTTGCCATCCGCCAATCCGGTCAGGTCGGGAGTCCAGGCGCCGCCGCGGGCCGCGAAACGCAAGGAACCGTCAATGTCGAAAGGGCGTGAAAGTTTGCCGTTCTGATACCATCCGGCCCAACGGACTTCGTTCCAAGGGTCGAAGTCCCCCTGGCCATCCCGCAGTATTTCACTCACCCGCGGCAAAGATGAACGCGCCCCGTCCCGAGGCGGCGCGCCGCTTTCCGGCGCGGCGCCGATGCCGGTGGTCAGGACGAGGGCGGCAAATGCGAGCATTGTTTTCGGAGTCATGGCACGCATGGTTAAAAACGCCCGCCGATGCCGCAACTCACAAACGGGCCGTTGTAGATTGTGTTGGTGCGCGTGCCGGTGCCGTGGCGTTTGTTAAGGGCGGGGCTGTCGTTCAGGTTGTTCATGTCAAGATACACCTCGAAATTGCGCGGAAGTTTCAACGATATTCCGGCGCTCCAGATTTCACGCGCGCAGGAAATGGTGCGAAGCCAGGGGGTCGCGGCATAGGCCGCCGGCGTGTCCGAGCGGTAACTCCATTGCACATACACGCCCACCGGGTGGCGGGTGTAGGAGAGGCGCGCGTTCGCGGTTTCGGGAATGAAACCGGGCAGCGCGTATTCATTGCCGCCGGCGTAATCGCCCGACGTTTTTAATTTTGTATAATTCGCGGAAACCGAGAGGCCGCGCAGCGGCCCCGGCAGGAAATACAATTGCTGCGCGTAGGCGATTTCAATTCCATCCACCGTGCCCCGCGCGCCGTTTTCAATGGTGTTCAAATCCCAGCCGATGTAGTTCGTGGTGTCGAACCCGTAATCCACACCCGCCTCTATCTGGCCGACATTTCCACTGTAAATGAAATCCGTCAGGTTCTTCCTGAACACGCCCGCGGTAATCATGCCCATCGGCTTCATGTAGTATTCCAGCGAAAAATCGAAATTATAGGCGTATTGCGGCTTGATGTCGGGATTGTTGATGGTGATTCTTTGTTCGGTGGAACTGACGGCAAAGCCGGGGAGCAGGTTGTCGATTTCCGGCCGGCCTATGCTGGTGTGCAGGCTGGCGCGCGCCTGCAAATTGCCCGTCAGCCGGTAGCGCAAATGCACGCCGGGGAAAAAATCGTCGTAGGAGCGGTTGTAATTTTGTTTTTCGGAATAGGCGGCGTTCACCTCGTCCATGTCGTCATAACTGTTGCTGTCGCCGCCACTGTTCCGGCGGTAGCCGGCGGCCTTGCTGCCGGTTTTCTCGTAGCGCACGCCGGCGAGGGCGGCAAGGGGGCCGATGTTCATGCTGCCCATGACATAGCCGGCGCAAATGGTTTCCTCCACCCGCTGGTCGTTGGCGCGGCGCGAGGCCTCCGTGTTGTATATTTTCTCCTCCCACGCGTCATGCTCCTCCATCACGGACCGCCCGTATTTCGCGGGGTCGAACACCGGCAGCGCGCCGGTGCCGAGCCGGGAATCAACATCAAAATCCGACACGAAGCGCGCGAGGCTTTTGTCACCGTTCACACCGAGCCAGTTGTATGTTTTGTTATAATTGTTTTGCTCAAACACCCGGCGTCCGTATCGCAAGCCGGTGCTGAATTTGAGCGGACGGCCAAATATGACAAAATCGCGCGCCAGATTTGCCGCGCCGACGCTGGACTCGTTCATGGCGTCAATAATGGACTGGGTGGCGAACGCCGACTTGTAATTGGCCGCGTCAGTCATGCTTTGGCCCTGCGTTTGCGTGACCGCGGGGAAATCCACCGATTGGGATTTGTCAATGGTCCAGCCGATATTCGAGAGGGTGGCCGTGAGCGCGGTGCCGGCGTAATTGTATTTCGCGCCTTGCGGGGACTGCTCCCGCTGCGAGCGGGAATGGCTCGCGGTCCAGTCCATTTTCCACGCGCCGAGGCGGTGCTCGCCGCCCAGCCGGAAAAGGTGCGTCATATCCTCGGCCCCGCTCGGGTCCACGAAAATTTCCATGCGGGTGTTCGCCCGCGCGCGCACCTGGGTCAGCGCCTCTGTGGAGCCGTCAACAATCGCGCCGTCGCTTGCGGACTCCGAGACGAGGTAACGGTTCTTCGAGTTCATGGTGAGCGTGGTGTCGTAAATGAACTTGCCGGGGCGGACGCCGTATTGCCGCAGCGTGTTTATATTGTAAGTGAAATTGAGCAGGCTCTCCTTGGAAAACTTGTAATCAACACGCACGCTGCCCGAAAGCGACTGGCGGTCCACCACGCGATCGCGGCGCTCCAGCGCGTAGGTGAAGCGCGGCTCGTCCTGCAGCTGGTCGAGCCGGGCGATGGTGCGGACGCTTTGCGTGATGTTTTGGTTGTATGAAACATTGGCGGAAATGCCGAGGTTGCGCTTGCGTCCGAACACACTGAACGATTCGCGCCAGTTCATCGAAAGACTGGGCGTGAGCGCGGGCGTTTCGCGGCGCGGCGAATAATCAAAAAACGACGGGGACCACTTGGCGCCGAGTTTCCATGACACGCCGCGCTTCCCGCTCATCTCAAACGCGGGCTTGGTCTTGAAATTGACGCGCCCGCCGAGGCGGTCGGCGGACATGTTGGGCGTCGGCGCCTTGGTGACCTGAATCTCATCAAAATTGGATGCGGCGATGCTGGTGAACACAACGGCGCGCGTCATCGCGGCGGCCGAGGACAGCTCGGCGCCGTCAACCGTGATGCCGGTCATCTGGCTGGACATGCCGCGCACCATGACCGCGTCGGCGTTGCCCTCGGTGGAAAAGCCGGAGGTGATGCCGGGCAGGCGGGTGAGCAGCTCGGACGGATTGTCGTTGGCGAGGCGGCCGAGGGCGTCCATCGCGATGATGTTCTCGACATTGAGCGCGTTTTTCTGGCGGGTGATGGCGGCGGCGTTGCCATCGCGCTCGGCCACCACCACGAAGGCGGCGAGTTCCACGGGCGCATCGCTTTCCAGCGCGGCGGAAACATGCGCCGTCCCGCCGGCCGTGACGGTGGCGGCGGCGGTGTAGTCATTGCTTCCGGCGTAGGTGACGCGCACGGTGTATTCACCGGGGGCAAGCGCGGAAAATTCGGTGACGCCGTAGATGTCGGTCGCGGAGACGCGGCCCGCATTGGCGAGTTCGACATTGGCGGCCTGCAAATACCGGCCGCTTTTCAGGTCGCTCACGGTGACAACAATCCTGCCGGAGCCGCCTTGGGCAAACGCGGGCGAAAATAACACAAACAGGAACGGGATGATGCGAATGATTGTTTTCATATTAAAAATTCCTTTCTGATTTTATTGTTGCATGAATTGCCGCCGCGCGACTCACCAGAGCCAGCGGACGGCCGTGCCGAAAGACTGCCGTTCCGCGCCGCCGCCACCTTCGTAATTATAAAAAAGCCCGGCAAAGACATCGTTCCACAACGCGGCCCGGAAACCGGCGCCGGCGGACACGGAGCCGCGCGCATAGCCGCCCGTGCGCAACGCAAAACGGACGTCGCCGCCGCCGTCGCCGGCGGCAAAGGTTGCGCCGACGGTGCCGCTGTCGGTTGCCATGTCAAACCGCCGCCCGGCGGAAAAATCAAACGCGCAGGCGCGCCCGAAAAGCGCAAAGCGCTGCGTGCCGCGCACCCCCGCCCAGCCCTGCACGGTGTTGTGGCGGAATCCCTCCACGCGCATCGCGCCGGCGCCGGTCTCGGCACGCCCGTCCTGGCGCACGCTCACGCCCTGAATGCCGAGCGACGGGCGGACAATGAACTTTGGCCCGGCTTTCCAGACAAAACCCGTTTCCAAGCCGAGGCTTTGATAATCGCCCTTGCAATCCGACCTGACGGTTCCCGCGCCCTCGGCGCGGCGGCCGGTTGTATCCAGCCAGCCGAAGCTGACATCGGCGCTTATATAAAACGGGGCGAGGTTCGCCACGCCATAAACACCGACGGTCGTGGTGTCGGTGTTGGAGCGGGCGTTGTTGTCCGCCACGTCGGCGCCGCGGGCGACGCCCCCGTAAAAGCCGAGCAGGCCGGCGCCGGTGCGCGTCACGCGGTCGTAGCCGACGAGCGCGCCGTGAACATCAACCTTGTGGCCAATATGACCGGCGCCGGCGTCGTAATCGGATTCCGCCCGCACGCCGCTCAACCAGAAATCGTTCGCCGCGTCGCGTCCGCGCTCCACAAGCGGCTGCAAAAACGCCTCGCCGGCGCGGGCGGCGAGCGCGTCGCGCACGGCGAAAATCGTGTCGAGCGTCATGGCAATGTCGCGCGCCGGTTCGACCGCCTGGTTGAGCGCGGTCAGCCGGAGGCCGCCGGCGCCGTCGGAGGCGAAACTGATGGCGGCGCCGTTTTGCACTTTGTCATACACAAAGTCGCCGGCGAGCGCGCCGGCTTGCAGCACGTCATACACGCCGCCGGGAACAACGCCGTCCACGCGCAGCGCGGCGCCGCCGGAAAAACTCACCGTGCCCGTGACGACGAACGAGCCGATGCCGGCGCCGGCGGCGCCGAAAACAAGCGCGCCGCCGTCGAGCACCATGCTGCCCGCCTGCACGCCGGGTGCACCGGCGACAAGCTCCGAGCCGGCCTCGACAAACACATTGGCCGCCGGGCCGCCGAGCGCGCCGGCGCCGGCGGCGGTGACGCGCGAATCGCCGAGTATGTTAAGCTGGGCGAGTGTGTTCGCGCCGCCCAGCCGCGCGTTGCTGCCATTGGCAAATTCCAACGCGGCGCCGGCGCCGGCGATGGGATTGTTTATCATTCCGGAAACGCCGTCGAAGGCGAGCGCGGCGCCACCGGCCAGCGTGACGGCGCCGGCGCCGATGGCGCCGGCGGATGTCGCGCGCACGCGGCCCTGGTTTATTGCAAGCGCGGCGTTCCGGTTCGCGCCGCCGAGCGTGAGCGTGCCGGCGCCGGTTTTTATAACGCCGCCGCCTGCGCCGGCTTTTATGTTTCCAAAAAATTCCGTGTCGGCGCCGCTGTTTATTGTGAGCACGGCCGCGCCGAGCGCGACATCGCCGGCGCCAGCGAGATTGCTGACGGTCTGGTTAAAACCGCCGGTGTCAAACTCCGCGCCGGCGGCGATGCCCACGGCGGAGGCGGTGGCGAGCGCGCCGGCGCCGGCGGCGCGCAATGTGCCGGTGGTGATGACTGCGGCGCCGGTGAAATCGTTGCCCGTGTCAAGCAGCGTGATTGCGCCGTCGGCGCGCACGTCGATGCCGCCGGCGCCGGTGATTTGCGCGGCCAGCGCGGACTTCGGCGCGCCGCTGTTGCTTATTACAAGCGACCGGCCGCCGAGCACGTCGAGACGCGCGATGCCGGAGGCGAGATAAATGCCGCTGCCGGTGACGGCGGCGGTGTAATTATACACGGCTTTCGCCACGGGCACGCCGGACTGGGTGACAGTGGCCGTGGCGGACGAGGCGAGAGGCGAGCCGTCGGGTCTTACGAGAGCGAGCGAAACGCCGGCGCCGGTGACGCTGGCGGCGGCGAGGAGGCGCGTGTCGGTCGTCATGTCGAGATCGAAGAGACCGGGGTTTGGCGGCACCGGCGGGTTTATAATGTCGCCGGCACCGGGCGCGGGCAGGTCGGCGGCGATGGTGCCGGAGACGACATCGAGATTTTCCACGGCGAGCAAATGCGCCGGCGCGCCGCCGGACATGGCGATCTTGAGCGTGCCGCCGTCGAGCCGGAGCGCGCCGATGGCGCCGGAGGCGGCGATGCCGGCGGCGCCGCCGGCGCCGAGCGCGAGGCCGGCGCCGGCGAGTTCCGCGACCGTGGTTGCATCAAGTTGCATGATTCCGCGCACCATGGCCACGGTGCCGGTGAACGCGGCGCCGGCGCCGGCGCCGAGGCGGAAATTCTTTTCCCCGCCGCCAAGTGAAACGGAAAACACGCCGGCGCCGGCGAGCGGTCGGGTGAACAGGACATCGCCCGCGGCGGCGGCGGGCTGCACAAGGCCGAGCGTGGCGGAAGCGGCGATGCCGGCAGCGCCGGCGCCGGCGCCGAGCGCGGCGGGCGTGGCAATATAAAGCGCGCCTTCATTGACGGCGACGGAGCCGGTGAACGCCGGGTTCGCGCCCGCGAGCGTGATGGCGCCGGCGCCGGTTTTATAAACAGCGCCGGAACCGGCAAGCGCGCCGGAAAGCGTCGCGCCGGCGCCGGCGGTTTCACCGGCGAGCGTCATGCCGTGCGCGCCGAAGTTGAACGCGGTGGCGACGGTGCCGGTTGCATTCAACGCCACGGTGACGCCCGCGCCGGTGACGGTCACGACGGAGCCGAGCGCCGCCGCGTGGCCCGCGACGAGCGAGCCGGCGGAGAGCGACACGCCGCCGTGCGTGCTGGAGCCGGACAGCGCGAGGGCGCCCGTGCCGGTCTTATATATGACGCCGGCGCCGGCGATGTTGCCGGCGAGCGCGATGTCGTTGCCCAGCGTGTCGAGTTGCAAATCGTGCGCGCCGAGGGCGAAGGCGCCGGCGAGTGAAACCGCGCCTTCGGCACGGATTGCGAGGCCGTCGGCGAACACGGCGACGGTGCCGGTGCCAAGCGACGCGCCCGCGCCGAGCGCGAGCACGCCGGCGCGCAGCTCGACGCCGCCCTTGAAATCATTGGCGCCGTTGCGGAGCGCGAGCGTGCCGGTGTTTTGTTTTATAAGTTTGCCGGCGCCGGCGCCGGCGAGCGCGCCCTCGGCCTGCGTGTGGTCGGCGAGAATGCCGCCGCCGGTGAAAATGTAATTGCCGGCGCCGTCCACAATCATGTCGGACACCACGGCGCCGCCGGCATCAACCGTCACCTCGCGCGCGCCGGCACCGGTGGCGGAATCATCAAAAGTGACGCGGTCGCCGTTGATAAAAAGGCCGTCGTCCACGCCGCTCCAGTTGCTGCCGGTCGCGGCCCAAGCGCCGCCGGCAAGCCCGGTCCAGACGAGGGCGAGGCTGGCGCCGGCGCTGGTTTCGATTTGCAGTGCGCCGGCAGCGTCGGACAAAACGGCGGTGCTGCGACCGCCGGGCCGGTATTGCGCGCCGCCGACAAAAAGCGTGGCGGTGTCATGCAACGCGCCGAGGCCGGCGCCGAGGTTGAAGGTGCCGGACTTGAAAAGGCCGATGTATATGATGTTGCCGCCGCCGTCGGCGAGGGTGCCGGCGTCGAGCCGGTCGGCGGCGGCGGTGATGCCATCGTTGTATAAATCAAATTCGAGCCGCGTGTCCGCCAGCGAGAGCGTGCCGGCGACGGCGAGCGTTTGCGCGCCGGTGGCGGCGGGGTCGTCGAGGCCGACGCGGATGGTGGCGCCGGCGGCGGCGAGCGACGCGCCGAGCGCGCCGGCGCCGCCGAAGGTCGCGCTGGTGGCAACCACAACATCGCCGCCGAGCGCGGCGGCGGCGCCGGCGTGAAACAGGCCGCCGGCGTTTATGGTGGTCGTGCCGGTGAAGGCGGAGTTGTTGTTGGAAAACGAGAGCGCGCCGGCGCCGGTTTTGGACAAAGCGCCGGCGCCGGTGAGCGCGCCGGAAAAAGCGCCGTTGAAATCCTGATTAAAGATGAGCGCGGCGTTGTTTGTCATATTGCCTTGCAGCGAACGCGAATGGCCGGTGAGTACGCCGGCCTCGATGACGGTGCCGCCGCCGTAGTCATTGACGCCGGTGAGCGCGAGCGTGCCGGTGCCGAGCTTGGCCAGCGCGCCGGCGCCGGTGATCGCGCCCTGCCAGTCCACGCCGGCGGCGCTGTTCAACTGGAACGCGCCGCCGCCGGCGTTGATGGTCGTGGCGCGGTTGGAGACCACGCCGACGGCGCCGCTGGCGAAGGTGAGCGTGCCGCCGGAGAACGCGACCGCGCCGGAGGCCGCGCCGAGCCGGTTGTCGGCGCCGATGGTCAGCGCACCGGCCCTAAGCTCGGTGCCGCCGCTGTAGGTGTTCGCGTTGCCGAGTGTCAGGTTGCTGGTGGCGCTGTTTTGCTCCAGCGCGACGGTGCCGTCGCCGTCGCTGATAATGCCGTTGAGCGAGACGGCGAGCGCGCCCGCGCCTTTGTTGGTGATGGTTTTCAGGCCGGCGGAGGAGGCGGAAATCGCGCCGCTTATCACCGGCGCGACGCCGGTGGCGGCGTTGTAATATATATCGAGCGAGTCGCGCAATAATATGGGGACGTTTATTTCCACGCCGCGCGAGGCGGCGCTGTTGCCGGGGCCGAGGAAGAGGGACGCGGCGGCGCCGTTGTTGTCAAATGTGAGCGCGCCGGCTCCGCTGGCGTTCAACTGCCACGCGCCGCGGTTGGCGCCGGTGGAGTCGCCGAGGGTGAGCCGGCCCAGCGTGACATTGGCGGAGAGGGCGACGGCGCGGAAGCCGGCCGAGGCGGTGTTCGCCTGGCTGAAGTCGGCGTGCGCGCCGGCGCCGTCGGCGATGATGCCGTCGAGCCAGCTTCCGGCGGCGGTCCAGTTGCCGGACGAGCCCACGGATGTCCACGTGCCGTCCGCCGCGAGCATGGCGGGCGCGGGCAGCGCGAGGGCGAGGCAGCACGCCAGAAGGCGCGCCGCGATTGGGTGGCGAAGCGGATGCTTCGGTGTGTTGTTCGGGTTGGGGTTCATGGTGCAGTTTTATATTTTGGTTTTATATTTTTTGGCACAGGCCAGCGAGATTATGAAAATGACAAGCCAGGGCGGAAACGCGCCGCCGCCACCTTTTTTTGAGCCGGCGCCGCCGTTGTTGTCATTGCCGGGATTGTTATTATTGTTGTCATTATTTCCGCCGGCGGATGGGGCGACGGTGAGCACGCCGCCGGAGAACGATGCGATTTTCCATCCGGCGCCGGCGCCGGTGTTGTCCACGGAAAAATCGGCGGCGGCGAGCGAGTGCGCGCCGGTGATTTTCAGGACGGGCACGCCGGCGGGGGCGGCGGCGGGGGCGTTGCGAAGCGCGACGCGCACGCGGGCGGCGGAGGACGATTTGGAAAGGGTTTTGAACACAAGCGGCGCGGCGTCCGGCGCGCCGGCGCCGAGGGCGAGGGCGATGTCCAGTTCGCCGCCGAAGGCCACGCCGTCGCCAAACGCGAGCGCGGCGCCGGCGCCGGCGGTGATGCCGGTGTCCGCCGGCAGCGCGAGCGGGACGGCGACGGTGTGCGCGCCGCCGCGCGCGGCGAGCAAAGCGCGCCTGCCGGCGCCGGCGGGGCGGAGCATGAGCGCGCCGCTGTCATACACGGCGGCGGGCGGGGCGGTGTTGGCGATGACGCCGCGCACGATTTTATAGGGACGCGGGCTGTGGAAAACGAGGCCGGCGAGCGTGTGGCTTTGCGCGAGGGTGACGATGGTAGCGGCACCGGCGCCGGCGGCGTCGGTGGTGTTGGCCGAGCCGAAAATGGCGGTTTCCTCCGGCGTGTCGGGGCGGCCCCAGTAGCGCCAGTTGCGCGGGTCATACCAGTCGTCGGTGAACAGGCCGAGCCAGCTCCGCTCGCCCGCCGGCGCTGGCGCGAGGGCAAGCGTGCCGCCGGTCATTATAGTGACGCCGGCAGGCACGGAGGGCAGGGTTTCGAGATGGTTGCCGTGCGCATCAAACACATGCGCGCGGCCGCCGGTTTCGCGTATATAAACGGTGCCGCCGGCGGCCTGGGCGAGGGCGTTGGGCGGGGCGGCGAAAACGTGGCCGGGCGAAAAATCGCCGAGCGGCGCGTCTTCGCAATCGGTGCGTTCATAGCGGCGGACGGCGCCGTCCTCGATGCGCAAAAACTGGCCGGGCGCGGCGTCGCGGAAGTTTTCAAAACGGTGAAACGTGAGCCGGTTTGAGTCGTGCCCGGTCGGCGCGGGCCACGGGTCGCCGGGAAATTGTATCGCGGTGCGCGAGGCGACGGCGAGGTCGTCGCCGTCGATGATGAATGTCACGTATTGCCAGCCGGTGCGCTGCGCGTCGCGCGAGTGCAGCATTATTTTCTCAACGTCCCAATGATGCAAATCGGACGAAGAGCAAAGCGTGAGCGTGTTGCGGATGGCGGCGGGCGTGACCTTTCCCGTGGTGAGGAACGGCGTGCAAGTGTCGGCGGGGAGAATGGTGTTTGTCAGCGCGTAATGGCGGCCGGAAACGGCGTCGTAGGTCGCGCCGAATTTTTTCTGCGCGCCGGGCAGCGGGACAAAATCGCGCGCGGGATCGAAGCTCATGGCGGCGCCGTCGCCGCTTATATGAAACAGCGCCGTGTGCGGGACGGACTCCGGGTGAAGCACGTCCATTTTTGGGATGACGGTCACGCCGTGCGCCGGCGACGCCAGGATTTGCGCCTCCGTCCACGTGCCCTCGAACTCGCGCGCCACAAAGTCCGGCCAGAGTTTTTTCGCGGCCGCGCTTTTGGACGACGCCGGCTCGCTGCGCGTCCATGACGACGCCTTGAGCAGGTCCGCCCCGACCGGCGCCGAATACGCATAACTTGTCGCCAGCGAAAGCCAGACGCGGCCATCATGCACAACGGGCGTCTTGGTGGTGCCGGCGGCGCCCTCGATGAGCAGGCCGTCGAAGCCGGTGTGCGGCGTGGTCCATGTCTGGCCGTTGTCCGGCGACTTGAGGATGGCGATGTTATAAGCGGAAGGCTCGGGCTTCCCGTCCACGACCGTGGTGGCGGTGACCAGGCTGCCGATTAGATAAACCGCGCCGTCCAGCGCGAACAGCGAGCCGTTGAGAAACTTTGCCAGCTCGTGGGTTTTTGCCCAGGTCCGCCCGTTGTCGGTGGAGCGGAAGATCTTTGTCTGGATGCCGCCGGTGCGGAAATGCGGCCCGAACAGGCTGTGCGCCATGACATAATCGCCGTTCGGGAGTTTCGCAATGGCGGGGTCGGCGACATAAATCGCCGGAATCCCGTTGTTGACATACTCAAACGAACCGTCGTCGTGATATAAAAACAGAGGCGAAGGCTGGTGGCTCACCTCCACGCCCGGCCCTCCGCCGGCCAAAACCGGCGGCAACGCAACGCCAGCCCCCAAGGCCCCTAAAACTCCGAATGCACGCGCATAAAGCGCGAAAG
>JAITDF010000057.1 GCA_031282705.1 Opitutaceae bacterium
TTGGAAACGAGGATGAAGCGGCGGGGCAGGTAGGGCGGTTTCGCCGAAACCGCCGTGTCCGCGTCAGCCAACGGCGCGCCCGGCGGGCGCGCCCTACCCTCGGCGTTGAGTTTCAGGACTGCGTGGGCCGTGGTGCCGCTGCCGGCGAAGAAATCCAGCACGAGGTCGCCGGGGTTGGTGGCGATGCGGAGGATTTTTTCCATCAATGTAACCGGTTTTGGCGTCGAGAACACCACATCCGCGTCAGGGAGAAGTTTTAACAACTCCTTCTTTGCATCCTGCGTGTGACCGACTTCCGAATATGACCACAAGGTTTGAGGAACGCGACCGTCCATCACCTCGGATAAAAAACGTTTGGGGGCGGGAATGTTATTACCGTCTTTTCCGAACCAAATGCGATTGTCCGCAACCAAGGCTTTGAACTTTTCTTCCGACACAACCCAATAACGACCGGGCGGAGGCCCTGATATGACTCTCCCTCCCGGCGTGGTTATCGCATATTTTCCCAAACTGTAAGGGTTTCGCGCGGAAAGATTGTCCGGTCTCCACGGCCCTCTTGGGTCATTGTCAGGATTTTTATAGATTTCGTTTTGAGCCGCTGTTCTCGCCAGAAGATTGGGTTTCCATGTTTCTCCATTCAATGCGTAAACGACAATAAAATCGTGATCGGATGAGAAATGCTTGGCGGAGTTTTTCGGGGCATAATTTTTCTGCCAAATAACATTCGCGACAAAATTACCCTCGCCGAAGATTTTATTCATCAACAGGCCGAGCGCGTAGATTTCATTGTCGTCAATGGATACAAAGATTACGCCGTCCTGTCTCAACAAATCCTTGGCCAGCGAGAGGCGCTGCCACATGAACTCGCACCAGGTGGAGTGCCGCCAGGCGTCGTTGGCATCGACGAAGCGGTCGTTATAGACAAAGTCGCGGTTGCCGGTGTTGTAGGGCGGGTCGATGTAGATGCACTTGACGCGCCCGGCGAAGGTCATGCGGAGGTGGCGGAGGGCGTCGAAATTGTCGCCCTCGATGACGAGGTTTTCCCAAGGGCCGGCGCCGACGCTTTGGGCGGGGTCGAGGTCGAGGGCGACGAAGTCGGAGTTGAGGGCCTTGTCGCGCTCGATTTCGCTGGCCTCCCAGACGAGGCCGAAGCGGGTGGCGTCGCGCCGGTCGCGGGCTTCGAGGAGGCGGACAAGTTCGTCGTGCGAAAGGTGGGCGTATTTGGACATGCGGGACGGCGGACGGGGCGTTTAAATCGTTTTCGAGAGCAAAGGCACGCTTTCCGCCGGCACGGCGCGACGGGCGGGCGGCGGGCGGGAAATCGGCGGCGGGCTGGCTTTGGGCGAATCCATGACACGGCAGAATGGCAGGGTTTTGCCAGACGCGACAAGCGCGCAAATGGCTGTCCCGGCGTTTCCATTCTACTTCAGCGTTCCACGGTCACTTGGTCGATGATCACGCTGGCGTCGATGCCGTGGAGGCGGATGGTCCGGGCGGTCGCGGGCAGCGGCACGGAGAACGTGCGGCGGCTGGACAGGACGCCTTGGGCCCAGGCGGGGCCGCCGTCGTCAACGTCGAGCAGGAGCAGTCGCGGCGGGGCGTCGTCGATGGAGAGGGCGAGCCGGAGTTGTCCGCCGCCGTCGATGGCGTGCACGGGCAGTATGTGGATGCGCAGAAACAACGGCGTCCCGGCGGCGCGGGCTCCGGGGTCGGCGCGGGCTCCGGGGTCGGCGCGGGCTCCGGGGTCGGCGCGGGCGTCGGGGTCGGCGGGGGTTTTGGGGGTGGCGGGGGTTTTGAAATCGGCATGGGTTTCGGGATTTGCGCGGGTCGCGAGGCCGGCGGGGAGTTCGTAGAGGAGCGCGGGGGCGTCGGCGGCGGCGCGGGCGGGCGGGATGGCGGCGGCGGCCACCGGCTCGATGGCGTGGACGGCGCCGGTGCGGCCGAGTCCGTTGACCGGCACCCAGCGGCGGCCGTCCGCGCCGGGCACGGCCTCGACGAGGCGCGGCACGGCCACGGGATCGGCGGGGCGCGGCGGGAGCGGCGTCTGGAAGGCGGGCACGCGCCAGGGGGCGATGCGCATGCTTTTCCAGTCGCCGTCGGCGGGTTCGAGCTGCATCAGGTGGTTCCATTTTCCGCCGGCGACATGGGTGTTGTAGCGGCGGGTGAGGCGGGCGAGCTGCAGGTTGAGCACGTCGCCGAGGTAGCCGAGTTTTTGCAGCGTGGCGTCGTCGCCGCCGAGGCCCTTCAACGCGGCCTCCTCGCCGGCGAGGTAGCGGTTGTTGGCGAGGATGGAGCCTTGCACGGGGTAATCGACGAGCTGGTAGAAGGCGTCCTGCCTGTGCGCGGGGATGCGGTGGCGCAGGCCGGCGAGCAGTTCCTGCATGGTGAGCGCGGCGGCGCGGCGGCGCGCGAGGCCGGCGGGCGCGAGGTCGGAGGGGCGCGGTTTTTCGCGCGGGAGCCACCATTGGAGGTGCTCGGGTTTGCGTTCGTGGTTGAATTGATAATACAGGGCCATGACGCGCGCGATGTCGTCCGCGACGCCGGCGCCGAATTCGCGCGCGGCCCATTCGGGGAGGAAGCGGTCGAGGTTGTCGCGGCGCCAGCGGCGGATGTCCCAGGCCATTTGCAGGAAGAACTCGGTGCAGGCCTCGGCGGGCTTGATGTCGCCGACGTTGACGATCCAGATGCGGTCGGCGCCGCGGGCGTGGGCCTTGCTCATTTCCTCCCAGATGAGCGCGGGCGGCGTGGTGCAGAGCCAGAGATAGGCGAGCGGCCGGCCAAGGTAGGAGATGTGGTAGTAGATGCCGTAGCCGCCGGGACGGGGGGATTGCGGAATGCGGGTTTCGGAATGCGGAATTTCAGCGGGCGCGGGGCCGGCGGGCGAAGTTCCGGCGGGCGGGGCGGGGCCGGCGGCGCGGTCGTCCGTCCCGTCTGTTTTTCCGGTTCCTGTCACTTGCCACTTGTCACTTGCCACTTGCCCGCCGGCGCCGCCGCCGGTGCCGTCATCGACGCCGGCGGCGGCGGCGGCAGCACCGCCGCCGGGCGGCGGGAGATTGCGGATGTAGCCGAAGTTGTCGTCGGGAAACATGATCGTCACGTCGTCGGGGACGCGCAGGCCCTGGCGGTGGAGGCCGAGGACTTCCTTGTAGGCGCAGAACAGCTGCGGGATGCGTTCGACGGCGGTGCCCGGGATGCGCCTGGCGAGGAGCGCGCGCTGGTCGGCGAAGATTTGCTCCAGCGCGGCGATGCGCCCGGCGTCGGTTTTCGGGCCGGCCATGCCGCTGTCGTGGATGCCGCGCATGCCGAGGGTGTAGATGTTTTCGTAGCGGGCGTTGGCGGCGACGCGCTCGTCCCAGTAGCGGAGGACGCCTTCGCGGTTGGCGGTGTAGTCGTAATCGGCGGCGGGCGCGGTCCACTCGGTGACGTTGTTGCGGAGCATGGGCTCGGCGTGCGAGGTGCCCATGACGATGGCGTGGTCGTCGGCGAGGGCGGCGTTGGCGGGGCTGGCGTTGAAGGCGGGCGAGCATTTGTGCATGGCGGGCCAGAGCGTGTTGGCCTTCAGGCGGAGCAGCAGCTCGAAGACGCGCGCGTAGGTTTTCGGGCCGATGCCGCCGTGCTCCGGCTCGAAGGTTTTCGCGGCCCACGGCTGGAGGCCCCAGTCCTCGTCGTTGATGAAGATGCCGCGGTATTTGACCGAGGGCGGGCCGAAAATGCGCGCGCCGGCGGGAAGCGTGCATTCGGTTTTTGGCGACGGGGTGACGTCGGCCCACCAATGCCAGGGCGACACGCCGATCATCCGCGAAAGCTCGTAAACGCCGAACGCCGTCCCGCGCCGGTCGCTGCCGGCGATGACGAGGGCGCGCGCGATGCCGGAGCCGGGAAACGGGTCGTCCACCGTGGCGATGAGAAACGTCTCCCATTGTCCGCGCAGCGCGGAGACGCCGGGGCCGGCGGAGACGCCGGGGCCGGCGGCGGCGGCGGGGCCGGCGGGGGCGGCGGCGGCAAGTTTGCCGGAGGAAACCAGCGCGTCGATGAGCGGGCTGCGGCCCAGCGTGCCGATGAGGACGGCGGAGGGGGAAAGGGCTGAAGCATTGAGGGCCGAAGGCTGGAAATCGAACGCCGGCGGAAGCGCGGCAAGCGCGGGGGCCCGCCCGGAGACGCGCTCAATGTCATCCGCGAGGTCGCGGGCGGCGATGGCGACGACCTTGTGGTCCGCATCCGAAAACAGGATGCACGCCGCGCCCTCCGGCGAGAAAAGGGTGAAGCCGGCGCCGGCGGAATCATCCGCGCGGGA
>JAITDF010000212.1 GCA_031282705.1 Opitutaceae bacterium
ACGGCCTTGGTGAAGTCGATGGTTATTGTTTGTCGGGTAATCATGGAAACAGCCAATGAACCAAGAAAACATGGAGTCAATATGTTTTTCATTTGTTTTTCCAAAATCCCATGCCTTTCCCCGGATGCGTCACCATTGCGGCCCCCCCCCCAGTGTCGGCAGGGAAAATCAATTTGGCGCGGGACGATGCATTCCGTCAAATCGGCGAATAAATATTTGTTTTTTGCGGGGAAAATGCGTTTGCTTCCTTGCTGAAATCGAATCCGCGTTCACAAAAAGTTCTTTTGCATGCGCCCTGCCTCATGCCTCAAAACAGGCTGTTCCCGCCGCCAAGCCCGTTCCGCATATAATCCTGCTTTCCGCCGGAAAATAATATCATCATTAAAATCATCTGATCATGCGACTTCTCCCGACCCTCCTGCCGTTCATTCTTGCCACCCACGCCTGCGGGCTCCTGCCGGGGGACGGGCTACGCGTGCCGGTCACCGACTTCGGGGCAAAACCCGGCAGCGGAGAAAACGCGGCGCCCGCCGTCCAAAAGGCCATCGACGTCTGCAAGGCGCGCGGTGCGGCCGTGCTCGTTTTCCCCAAAGGCCGCTACGACTTCCACGCCCCGAAAGACCGCCGCGTTTATGGCATTCAGGCGGACGGCCTCAAGAACGTCGTGATCGACGGCGGCGGCAGCGAGTTTGTCTTTCATGGCATCATGGGCGCGGCCTCGGTTTTCAATTCGGAAAACATCACGCTGCGCGACTTCACCGTCGATTGGGACAGGCCCTTTATTGTCCAGGGCGTCATCCAGGACACCACGGATGAGTGGGTGGATGTCAAATTCGACGCCGGCCGCCATCCATTCGAGATCGAAAACGAAAAAATCCGGTTCCTCGGTGAAGACTGGCGCCGCCGTATCGACGGCTATTCGCTCCTCTATGAAAAGGACACCAAGGAAATCGTGCATGACACCCGCGACAATCCGCTCGGCCCCATTGACAAGATATTCAACACCAGGGCCGAGGATCGCGGCGGCGGGCTTGTCCGGTTTCATGGAAAGGCAAAATACAAAGCCGTGCCCGGCACCATTCTCGCCCTCTGGCTCGGCCGCTATATCATGCCCGGTTTCTCGTTGCGCGGCGGCAGGAACATAACCTTGGAAAACATGGATGTTTTCCACGCCCTGAGCCACGGCGTGGCGGCGTTCCGCACGGAAAACATCACCCTGCGCAACGTGAATCTTCGCAGAAACGACCGCAAGGGCCGTGTGTTCAGCACCGTCGCCGACGGTTTTCATATCAACACCTGCAAGGGCCTGCTCAAAATCGAGCGCTGCACGCACACCGGCATCGGCGATGATTTTCTGAACCTGCACGGCAAGAATGTCGCCATCCGGCGCATCGTCAACGCCCGGACGCTGGAGGTCGGGGTGTCCGGGCGGGAGGGCGCCTCCGCCGTGCTCGCGGACGGCGACGAGGTCTGGCTCGTCGAGCGGGCTGCCATGCAGCGCACATCCGCCGCGACAATCATCCGCATGGATGATATTCGCGATGGCGGCAAACTCATCGCGCGCCGGATTGTTTTGGACCGGGAACTGCCCGCCATGATCAAGGAAAACGATTTGATCGAAAACAAAACCTGGACCGCCGCCCTGGAAATCCGCGATTGCAACATCCTGAAAACCCACCGCGCCCGCGGCCTCCTGGTCACCACGCCCGGGCGGGTCGTAATCGAGAACAATTACTTTCGCACGGCCGGCGCCGCCATCCTGATCGAGGGCGACGCCGATTATTGGTATGAATCCGGGGCATGCCGGGACGTCCTGATACGCAATAATGTTTTTGAGGATTGCCTCAGCTCCGGGCGCGCGGGGGTCTGGGGGCGCGCCGTGATCACAATCCACCCGGGTGTGAAACCGCAAGGTGACAGCTCTCCGCCTTACCACCGCAACATCCGCATCGAGCATAATGTTTTCAAAGCCTTTGAGCCTCCCATTCTTTACGCGCGGTCCACCGGAGGGCTGAAATTCGCCGGCAACACGCTTTCCCCCAGCGGCGCCCGCCCTCCCCGCGATGGTGAAAAATATAATTTCATCCTCGACGGCTGCCGCGAAGTAATCATTGACGACAATTTCTACGCGCCCAGTTTTCCGGGAAAAACCATCCGCCAGGCCAACATGAAGCCGGGCGATATCCTTAAAAAGGACCCTGCGCTCAAGGTCTGTATGCAGCCCCCGCGGCACGCGCCCGTTCAGCCCGATTTATAAAACAGGTTCCCCGGGGGTTCCGGGGTTTGTCGCATCTCTCACGCGGAAACGCGGGATTTTGCGGACTGGAGGCTTGGCGGGGGAAAATCGGGAAAAACAAGCTCCCTGGTGAAAAACTGTCCACGGATTGCACAGATTTTCACCGATTATCATTCGCAACTTCTAAAATTAGCCACGGAGACACGGCGGACACGAAGTCAGGCATGTTTGTATAGGTAACTGATGTTACGCAGTCGGCAGATTTTGGTAGGGCGGTCTCGCCGAGACCGCCGCCGTTTGCCTCGTGGTGCTCG
>JAITDF010000289.1 GCA_031282705.1 Opitutaceae bacterium
GGTGCGCGAGTCGTAGGAGTCGGTCGCGCCATCGCTGAGGGCAAACCGGGTCACCGGGAATTTTGCGTCGCAGGCAAAGGCGTCCTCGTTTTCTTCCGGAGAATGGCCTCCTTTGGGAAGGGAGGCGGCGAGCATCAGGCGCAGCGGCATAATGTCACCGCATGTTGGAGGCCTTGGTCCCGATCTTGAAGAAATTCGAGATATCCTTGTAGCCCGCACGATAGCCGAAAAACCGGCACTCGGTGGTTACGTCGTATCCTTGTGCCTTGGCTTCTTCGACGAGGGTCGGAGGGAAGTATGATGACATTGCAAAAAGCGCCTTGCCGTAGGCATCAAGGTTGGTGTCCGTGGCGGGGAAGGCGACTTCCGAGCCGCTTTTCGAGTCAACGTGCAGGTTGAAAAGGAGCACGGTGCCGTCGTTTGTCGAAATCTGGCGGATGGCGTCGGCAATAGGCCCGGGATTGTCGCTGGTGAACTGGCCGTCCGTGACGTGAATGACCGTGGGCGGGTAGGAGTCTGGATGCGCGTCGCACCATTTTACCAAGACCTCGGCGGCCATTCTGAATGCCTCGGCGGTTGGCGTTCCCCCGCTGCTGACGGGGTCGAACCAGACCGGAAACGTGAAGGGTTGCTCGATAAAGCCGCCGGCTCCGTCCGGCGCTGTTTTAATACGGTCCTCGATTCTGAGGGGATTCGCCGCAATGAGCGGGACAGGCTGGAGAACGTCCTGGCCGAGCGCCCCGGAAAAACCGGTGCGGGCGGACGTGTCATTGTAAGCGATGACGCCGACATCAAAATAATGCCGGACTTCTCCCGCTTTTTTGCAATTCGTGACGAGTTGGAACAGGGTTTTGTTCAAAACGTCGGCCACAAATTGCGCTTTGGTTCCTCCATTTTCCATCCTCTCGTCCATCGATCCGGACTGGTCGACAACGAAAAGAAAACAGGTGGGTGTGGCACGGTTAATTTCTGCTGAATAGGGCATGATTTTTGTAATCTTTTTTAAAAGAGCAGATTCTGACAACGATAAAATGCATTCAAGACCTTTATTTTTCCCCGTCTTTTATACTAACTGATGTTACGCAGGAGCGTTTGGGGCTTGGCCGTCCTTCCAAGGGCACGGGCACCGCTGCGTAACATCAGTTTTTTAATTCTTCGCGGGTTTGCCGGCCTTCGTTTTCGCGGCGGGGGTTTTTGCCTTCGCGGCCGGTTTTTTCGCGGGGGGGGCGGTTTCCTCCACGGCGGCTTGGGCGGCGGCGAGGCGGGCGACGGGGACGCGGTAGGGCGAGCAGCTCACGTAGGCCAGGCCCAGGCGGTGGCAGAATTTCACCGAGTCGGGGTCGCCGCCGTGCTCGCCGCAGATGCCGAGTTTGATGCCGGGGCGCGCGGCGCGGCCTTGCCCGATGGCGAGGCGCATCAGCGCGCCGACTCCGGTCTGGTCGATGGAGGCGAAGGGGTTTTTCTTCACAATCTCCGTTTCCTGGTAGGCGGGGAGGAAGCTGCCGGCGTCGTCACGGCTCATGCCGAGCACGGTTTGCGTGAGGTCGTTGGTGCCGAAGCTGAAGAATTCCGCGGTTTGCGCGATTTCGCCGGCGGTGAGCGCGCCGCGGGGGACTTCGATCATGGTGCCGACTTTGTAGGCGAGGCGCACTTTCTGCTCGGTTTGCACGGCTTTGGCGGTGTCGTTGACGATGGCGACTTGGAGGTCGAGTTCCTTTTTGAAGCCGACGAGGGGGATCATGATTTCGGGGCGGGCGGGGATGCCGGCTTTCCGGGCTTCGGCGGCGGCTTCGAAGACGGCGCGGGCTTGCATGCGGGTGATTTCGGGATACTTGATGCCGAGGCGGCAGCCGCGGAAGCCGAGCATGGGGTTGAACTCGTGGAGTTCGTTCACGCGGGCCATGATGCGTTCGACGGGGATGTCGAGTTTGCGGGCGAGGTCCATCTGCTGCTCCTTGGTGTGGGGGAGGACTTCGTGGAGCGGGGGGTCGATGAAGCGGATGGTGGCGGGGAGGCCTTTGAGCGCTTTGAAGATGCCGAGGAAGTCGGCGCGCTGGTAGGGGAGGAGTTTGGCGAGGGCGGCTTCGCGGGCGGCGACGGTGCCGGCGAGGATCATCTCGCGCATGGAGTCGATGCGGTCGCCTTCGAAGAACATGTGCTCGGTGCGGGTGAGGCCGATGCCGGTGGCGCCGAAGGCGATGGCGTTGGCGGCCTGGTCGGGGGTGTCGGCGTTGGTGCGCACCTGGAGTTTCGCGGCGCGCGCGCACCAGGCCATGAGGCGGGCGTAGTGGCGGAATTTTTCGGTGCGGCGGGCGTCTTTGTCGTCGTGCAGGAGGCCGGCGATGATTTCGGAGGGGGCGGTTTTGATGCGGCCGGCGTAGATGGCGCCGTTGGCGCCGTCGATGGAGAGGGGGTCGCCTTCGGCGAAGACCTGGCCGTCGATGGCGGCGGTTTTCCGGTCGTAGTCAATCTGCACGGCGGCGGCGCCGCAGACGCAGACTTTGCCCATCTGGCGGGCGACGAGGGCGGCGTGGGAGGAGACGCCGCCGCGGGCGGTGATGATGCCTTCGGCGGCGATCATGCCGCGGAGGTCCTCGGGGGAGGTTTCGATGCGGGCGAGGAGGACTTTTTCGCCTTTCGCGGCGGCGGCGGCGGCGCGGTCGGCGTTGAAGTAGATGCGGCCGGTGGCGGCGCCGGGGCCGGCGGGCAGGCCGGTGGCGATGGGTTTCGCCTTTTTCACCTCGGCGGGGTCGAAGATGGGGGCGAGGAGCTGGTCGAGCTGGTCGGCGGGGTTGCGGAGGATGGCGGTGCGCCAGTCGATGAGTTTTTCGCGCACCATGTCCATGGAGAATTTGAGCGCGGCGGCGGCGGTGCGTTTGCCGTTGCGGGTCTGGAGCATGAAGAGTTTGCCGTCCTGGATGGTGAACTCGATGTCCTGCACGTCGCGGAAGTGTTTTTCGAGGATGGAGCGGACGCGGAGGAGTTCGGCGTAGGACTTGGGCATCTTGTCCTTGAGGCTGGCGACGGGTTCGGGGGTGCGCACGCCGGCGACGACGTCCTCGCCCTGGGCGTTGATGAGGAATTCGCCGTAGAATTCGTTGGTGCCGTTGGCGGGGTTGCGGGTGAAGGCGACGCCGGAGCCGGAGGTCCCGCCGGTGTTGCCGAAGACCATGGCCTGCACGTTGACGGCGGTGCCCCATTCGGTGGGGATGTTGTATTTGCGGCGGTAAACGATGGCGCGGTCGTTCATCCACGAGCCGAACACGGCACCGGCCGCGCCGCGGAGCTGGTCCCACGGGTCGTCGGGAAACACTTTGCCGGTGCGTTCCTTGACGAGGGTTTTGAAGCGGCGGACGAGTTCCTGCTGGTCTTCGGCGGTGAGCCGGGAGTCCTCGATGTTGGTTTGATAGGCTTCGTGTTTGTAGGCGTGGATGACGCTCTCGAAGGGCTCGTGCTCCTCGCCGTCGCGTTTTTGCACGCCGAGCACGACGTCGCCATACATCTGGATGAAGCGGCGGTAGCAGTCCCAGGCGAAGCGGGGGTTGGCGGTGGCTTTTTCGAGGGAGAGGACGGTCCGGTCGTTGAGGCCGAGGTTGAGGATGGTGTCCATCATGCCGGGCATGGAGTCGCGCGCGCCGGAGCGGACGGCCACTAGCAGCGGGAAGCCCGCGGCGTCGCCGAACCGGGTGCCCATGATGCGCTCCATGTTTTTGATGCCGGCCTCCATCTGCGCCTGGAGCGAGGGCGGGCAGCTTTTTTTGTTGGCGTAATAATAAGTGCAGACCTCGGTGGTGACGGTGAAGCCGGGGGGCACGGGGAGGCCGATGCGGGTCATCTCGGCGAGGTTGGCGCCTTTGCCGCCGAGGAGGGGTTTCATGCCGCCGTGGCCGTCGGCCCTGCCGGCGCCCCACGTGTAAACATATTTGACCGCCCTGGCGGAGGCGGATTTTTTGGCGGCGGGCGTGGAAGCCCCGCCCGCCGGTTTGGAGGATGTTGCGGATTTCGATTTTGCCATGGTGTGGATGGTGTTTGGAAAAATTGCGTGCGGGAAAGATGCGTGCGGTTTGCGCGCGGCGCGTTGAACACCGCCGCGCACAAAGGGCCAAGGCAATAGGGGCTGTCCGTCAAGAGTCAATGGCACAGAGGGCTTTTCGGACTTTCCGGGAGGAGTGGGAGTGGGAGTGGGAGGGGGGATTCTTCCGCGCAACATCAGTTACCAGTGTAAGCGGCGAATCATTTGCCTGAAAACAGCGGAGCCGCGAGCGTCGGCGCCTCCCTCCGCAGCCCTCGCCCTCAAGCATATCAACCATCCCGGAGCAAATTCATCCTCATGAAAAACAAATTCATCGCCTGCGTAATGTCGCCCCTGGCCGGCCTGCTTTGCATCCAGGCGCAAGTCCGGGACCAGCCGCCGGACGGGGAGCTGGTGGAATTGTCGCCCTTCGAGGTGCGCGATGTCGCCGACGGCGATTTCAGCGCGTCGGAGGCCGTCACCGGCACGCGCATGGCCGACAAAATCAAGGACACGCCCTTCGCCGTGAACACGCTCACCGAGGAGTTTCTGCGCGACTTCCAGCTTGAGAGTTTCGACGAGCAGCTCGCCTACGTGTCGTCCTTCAACCCGGAGCCCGGCGAGGGGCCGTATTACCTGCGCGGCTTCCGCGCCTCGTGGGCGTTGCGCAACGGCTTCAAGCGCGCCGGCCTGGTGGACGACGTCACCGTCCAGCAAATCGAGGTCATCAAGGGGCCGAACGTCTCCATGTATGGCCAGGGCAAGCCGGGCGGCATCGTCAACTACGTCACGAAAACCGCGCGCGGGGCCCCCTTCGATCGGCTGGCCATGACATATTATTCCGGCGGCGGCTTCAATGTCTCCGTGGAGAAAAACGCCGTCCTCACGCCCAAGCTGCGCCACCGGATTTCCGCCCGCTATAAAGACATCAACGGCACCACGCAATGGAGCGCGCAGCGCGAAATCCCGGTCTATGCCACCGTCGCCTGGCAGCCCGGGCGCCGCACGACGCTCACCGCCAACCTCGAATACATGGGCATCCACACCGTCCCCGAGGCCGCGGTCATTCAATATTACAACAGGGCCTCCGGACGATACGGAGGCATTGTATATGATTTCTACAAGCGAAACTTCAAGTCGCCGGACGCCTATACGGACCGCGACCGCGCGACCTCCGACATCACGCTGAACTCCCGCCTCGCCCGGTGGCTGGACGCGCGGCTGGCGGCCGGCGGCTTTTACAACGCCCAGACCAGCGTCGGCATCACCGGCGGCACGAGCTACGACCCCGATTATGCCGCGCGCCAGCTTGGCCTCGTCTCCGGCAACACCCGCGTGCCCACCCGCTCCAGGTCCGCGACCTCCTACGGCAGCCTCCAGGGCGACCTGCTCGCCAATTACAAAATCGCCGCCCTGCCCATGAAAACCCTCGCCACCGCCGATTTCTACCGCATGCGCGCCGAGAGCAACGAGTGGCGCTCCCCCCGCCAGGGCGAGTGGGCCAACGGCACGATTGACACCATCCGCTACGACCTGCCGGACTTCGACGCCCCCGGCTTCTGGACCAACGTGAACACGGACACCGGCAACCGCTACGCCTCGGACTCGCTCATGCTCAGCCAGCGCGCCTCGCTCTGGCGGCGGCGCCTCACCGTGTCCGGCGGGCTGCGCTTCGAGCATTACGCGCAAAAAACGCGCAACCACCGCACCGGCGCCGCCACCCGCTACGACGAGGACTCCCTCACCTGGTTCACCGGCGCCGTCCTCGCCCTCTCCCAAAACCTGGCCCTTTACGGGAATTATTCCACCGCGGTTGATTTGCAGGACAACCTCAACTACATCGACAAAAACGGCGGCGCGCTGCCGCTCGTGAAAAGCAGCGGCTATGAATTCGGGGTGAAGGCCGCGCTCCTCGACAACAAGCTCACCTTCACGCTCAACGCCTACGAGGTCGTGGAAAAGGACAAGGGCCGCGACACCGGCGAGGACGACGCCGAGGGCCGCAACATTTACGCCCCCACCGGGGAGCAAAGCGCCCGCGGCTGCGAGCTGGATTTGCAATGGAAAGCCTTTCGCGGCCTCGCCGTGCTCGCCGCCGCGGGCTGGTGCGACACCGAATACACCAAGGCGCCCGACGACCCCGACCTGCAAGGCCGCCAGGCCGTGCGCATCCCCCGGCTGCGCGCCTCGCTCGCCGCGCGCTACCGCATCTCGAAGGGCCTTCTGCGCGGCCTCGGCTTCCTCGGCGCCTTCCGCTATATTGACGAATTTCGCTATTCCAACACGGCCGGCAACCGCGACTTCATGGCGCCCTCCGCCACGCTGGCGGATTTCGGACTGGCCTATGAATTTCGCCAAAACCTCGCCGGCGGGCGCTTCGCGCAAACGCTCCGCCTCACCGTGAAAAACGCCTTCGACGAGCGCTACGTCACCCCTTCCTCGTGGGGGCCGGGCCGCGCGTTTCTGCTCTCCTGGCAAATCAAACATTGATCCTCCTCCGCCTCATTATGAAAAAAAACTCCCTGATTAATAATTGCGTTTGTTTTCTGGCCGGCATCGTGCTTCCGCAGGCCGCCCCGGCTGTCGCGCGCGCCGATGTTTTTGGCCGGGGCGCCCCGGTTTATTCATCGCCGCGCGCCCCGGAGGCCCCCGCCATTCCCGACCGGGCCTTCACCTTGGACACGCTGGACGCCAAATCCCTCAACGACCTCGTGGACCGCGTGTCCAGGGAAGGCGGCGGGCACATCAAACTCCCCGCCGGCGTCTTCTGGCTGGAGTCCCCCGTGACGCTCCGCTCCAACGTGGCGCTGACCGGCGCCGGCGCGGGCCGGACGGTTTTCAAGCGACATGGCACGTTTCCGGTCGCCGGCACGTTTGGCGGGAAAACCACCGGCATGTTGCAAGCCCGCAACCAGGGGATTCAAAACGTCCTTCTAAAAGGATTTTCCATCGACGGCAACTGGACCGGCGCGGAGCTGGCGAAGCTCATGCCAAATGTCATGGGCATCCTGATTTCCTCCGATGTCGCCAAGGGCGGCAAGGCGCGTGATTACAACCGCGCCGTCGCCATCGAGGACGTGGAGGTGCGGAACTGCGGACTCGGCATGCACGTCAAGGGCGCGACCCACCTGGCCATCCGCAACTGCCACATGCGGGACAACGGGCCGCACATGCTCTGGCACAACATCTATCTGCGCCGCGTCGGCGTGGTGCTGGTGGAGGACAGCCACATCGAGGGCGCCATGAAGGGCAGCGGGCTGAAAATCTGCGGCGGCACGTCCACGGTGGCGGACGAGTCGCGGCATCTGGTCATCCGCAATAATTTCATCGACGCCAACGCCCGCAACAATCTCTACGTGGCGGGCTTCGACAACGTGCTGGTCGAGGGCAACACCTTCTCGCGGCAGCGCGGCGCCGAACAGGCGCTGCTGGCCGGGTTTTATATTTCCGACGAGCACAACCGCCCGGCGGCAAACCTGGACATTATAAACAACCGCTTTTCCGGCAACGCCTCGCACGGCCTGCATATTGTCGCCAGCGCGCGCTTCCATGTCGCGGGCAATCTCTCCCAGGGCAACGGCGCCGAAAACTACTGCATCGGCGCCGGCAACACCAGCCCGTGGGACTGCGATTACAATGACAAACTGCAATGACAAATCCCCGCCATTTCCAAAATCTCCCATGAAAACAAATCCCCTCCTTGCCTTCGGCGTCGCCGCCATGCTGCTCCCGTCCGCCGCGCCCGCCGCCGAACAAATCGTGACCGCCACGACCGGCGCCGGCGACGGCTCGCTGCACAAGGCCGTGGCCGACGCGGCCGACGGCGACAGCATCTGGTTCGCCGGGTCGGCCGCCGTCGTGACGCTGTCGGGCAGCCTCCTGTTCTCCGGGAAGACGCTCACGGTTTCCGGCACCGGCGGAGGCATGGCGGGGCCGGTCGAGATCCGCGGCAACGGCTCAAGGCCGGCCATTGTCAACACCGCCACGACGCATATGGACAACGTGATCATCACCGGCGGGGTGAACGCCGCCGCCTCCGGCGGCGGCATCAGGCACATGGGCGGCGTGATGTATATAAGCAACGCGCTGTTCATCTCCAACACCGCGCAGGCCGGCGGCGGATTCTACAACGGGGGGACGGCGGTCATGGTCTCCTCGACCTTTCAGCAAAACCATGCCACCACCGGCGGCGCCGGCGGAATCCGCAACAACGCGGGCGCGTCCTTCACCGGCGCCGACCTGGTTTTCCTCGCCAACACGACCGCCAATTACGGCGGCGCCATCCGGGCGCACGAAAACTCCGTCATGACGCTTGCCTACTCCGCCGGCTTTTCCGGCACCCAGCTGGGCAACATGGCCGCGAGCGGCGGCGGGTTTGCCTTCCTGTATGACACGGCGGCGATCACGCTGGATGTCGCGGGCCGCCTGGTCGTCGGGGCGGAAAACGCGTCAGCCACCGCCGGCCTGGACTCGATCACAAGCTCCAACAACAGGTCCGTCCTCACCAAGACCGGCGCCGGCACGCTCGTGCTCAACGCGGACAACACCGGCTTCCTCGGCGCGTTTAATATAAACGCCGGCGTTGTCCAGGTCAGCTCCACGCTCAATCTCGGCGCCGGCAGGCTGGCCGGCGCCGGCACGCTGGCGCTGGACGGCGCCGGCGCCGGCTTCGCCTTCACCACCACGCAAAACACCGGCAGCTTCGCCGGCGCCGTGCGCCTGCAAAACGGCACCACCCTGGACTTGGACGCGCTCGACGCCGCGACGCGGGAGTTTGTCACCCGCGCCACCCTGCAACTCGCCGCCGGCGGCACCGCCACCGCCGGCGCCGCCGCCGGCGCCGCCATCGGCGATCTGCATATTGACGGCGGCACGCTCCTGCTCGCCACCGGCGCGAACGGCGTGCCGGGGCACATTCTCACGGCGGGCCTGCTCACCGGCGCCGCCGGCGTCGTGCGCCTGTCGGGATGGGACGGCGCCTCCGGAGGCGGCACCATTGCCGACGGGCTGAACCTCATCGACCAGAGCAGCATGGTGGATGTCGAAACCGTGCCGCTGGTCGCCGCGTCCGCCGTGGGCGACGTTTCCAGATTGATATTGCAGGACAGGAACGGCGCCGCGGTTGACACCGGCGAACGCCGCGAAAACCTCGGCGCGGCCGATGCGGTTTACGGCAGCATTTCGCTGGCCGGCGGCGGAGCGGACGGCGGGGCCGGTTTGTATTTAAGCATCGGGCAAAAACTCAAGGAGCTGGCCATCCACGATGGCGGCACCTTCGAGTTGAGCACCGACGGCTATATCGCCGGCAGCGCGCGCACGCTTGACGCCGTGATCACCGGCGGCAGCGGCAATTTGCGCATCACGGGCTCCGCCCCCGTCATATTTGCCGCGGCCAATGTCTATACAGGCAAAACCATCCTCGCCGGCTCCGTCACGCTGGCCGGCGGGCGGCAGGATGTCATCGCCGGCAGCTCCGCCCTCGAAATCGGAAAAGATGCGACATTCCAGACCGGAAACTTTGACCAGCGCATCAAATCCCTGGCGGGCACGGGCGGCGTGGAGATCGCCGCGGACAGGACGCTCACCATTGATATAATGGCGGGCGGCTCGGCGGCGTTTGGCGGAGTCATCTCCGGGCCGGGGATTTTGCGGAAGGCGGGCGGGGGCATGCAGACGCTCCAGAATATCAATATAAGCGGCGTGACGCGGGTTGACGCGGGCGTGCTCGACGTGCCGGGGATTGTTTCCGGCGCGGTGATAAACTCGGCCACGCTGCGGGCGGGCGTGATCAACGGGCACGCCGACAACCGCGCGGGCGGGGTGATTCTGCCCGCCGGCGGCGCGCTGGTCTTTCAAAGTCTCTCGAACAACGGCGTGGTGAATCTCGCCGGCATGGCGTTTGGCGGCACCGCCGCCATCAACGGTGAATTGTCCGGCTCGGGCACCCTGGCGATGGAGGTCAACCTCAACACCGGCGCGGGGCAGCACCTGACCGTCGCCGCCGCGAGCGGCGGGCACACGCTGGCGCTGGCCGACATCGGCGGCGGCGCGGTGGCCAACCCCGGCGCGCTGCGCATCGCGCTCGTCACGGTCACCGGCTCGAACACCGCGACCTTCAGCGGCACGGTTTACGACGCCGGAGGCATGACCCTGTTCGCCGTGCGGCAGGAGGGCGGCGAGGTGTTTCTCGCCGAGCCGCGGCTCACGATCGCCGGCGGCGCGATGCTCCTGACCGCCGGCGCCGCCGCGACCGAGTGGCATTATAATCTCGACAGCCTGCGCTCGCGGCTGGGCGAACTCAGGGACGCGCCCGCGCCGGGGTTCGGCGGATTTTGGGTGCGGGGAAACTCCTACCGCGTGGACGCCGAGGCCGGGCTCGCCGGCGACGGTTTTGCGCAGGACACCTTTGGCCTCACGGCCGGCTTTGACCGCGCCCCCGCGTGGGACGGCGGGGTGGCGGCCGCCGGCGGCTTCCTCTCGCTCGGCCGGACCCTGCGCGCTTATAATCAACACGGCAGCGGCGGGAGCAGTGATGCCGGCGCGGGCGTGTATGCCTTGCTCATGCATAAAAACGGCCTGTTCGCGGACATCGTGCTGCGCGGCGATTTTTATAAAAACAAAATCGACGCCATCGAAACCGCCGGCACCCGCACCCGGGCCGATTACGACAGCGCCGCCTGGGGCGCCTCCGCGGAGGCCGGCTGGCGCATGAGGGCCGGCCCGGTTTTCTGGATGGAGCCGTCCGTGCAGGCCGCCGCCGTCCGGCTGCCGGGCGCGCATTACACCGCCAGCACCGGCCTCGCGGTGCGGGTCGCCGGCGCGACCGCCGCCCAATGCCGCGCGCAACTGCGCGTCGGCGCCAGCCCCGGGCGCTGGCGGATTCACGCCAGGGCCGGGGAGGCAGGAAGCGACACCTCCGGGGGCCGGCTCCGCGCGGGCACGGAATATTATGATCCGCAATTCGACGGCTGGCGTTTTGAAGCCGGCGCCGGCGTGAGTTTCCAGGCCGATGAAAACAAACAGTGGTATTTCGATTACGAATATGACAAGGCCGCGCTTTATACACGCCCCTGGTCGGTCAGCCTCGGCTGCCGTTTCGCGTGGTGAGGGCGGCCCGCGGGAATTTCCAAAAACCGATTCCCCGCCATGTTGAATGGATTTCACATCGCGCCGCCGCGGCGCGGCGCCGGCGCGGCGCCGGCGATTGATTTTTTCAGCCCCGGAGGGGCATG
>JAITDF010000368.1 GCA_031282705.1 Opitutaceae bacterium
TTGTTTTTGCGGACCCTTAGCTCAGTTGGTTAGAGCGTTTCCTTGACATGGAAAAGGTCGATGGTTCGAGTCCATTAGGGTCCACCATTTCCTGTTGATTTTTAACGGGTTGCAAAGACGAAAATCCGCCCATTGACCGGATTTGCGCACGGATTTCCCCACTTCTTGAGCGCGGCGCACAAACGCGGCGGAGGTGCTTCGCCCGGTCCGGACAACTGAATGTCAACTGGACTTCCCGCAGGGGCGGCGCGCCTAGGCGGCGCCGGGTTTTTGGAAACGTTCCACCACCCAGCGCGAGATGGCTTTGCCGGGGTTTTCGACGACCTCGCGCGTGAGGTTGAATTTGCGCGCGTCGCCCTCGTTCACGAGGAGTTTCAGGCCGTGGTGGAAATCGCGGAATTTTTCCTCGCAGAGCGCGCGGATGGTCTTGTCGAGCGCGAGGCTTTCCTCGATGAGCGCGTCGAGCGCGCCTTCGTCGAAGACCAGCTCGAAGCCGTGCTCGGCCTGGAAGCGTTGCGCGAAGGCGGCCACGTCGGCGCGCAGCACCGCGTGCTGCTGTTTTGCGTTTTCCTTGAGCAGCGCCCGCAGCACGGCGGCGGGCGCTGCGACGGCGCGTTCGTCGATGCGGAAGGTTTTTATCGCGGTGGAGGGCAGCTCGAACTTGAAGTCGCGAAACACGCGTTCAAGCACGGTCATCAGGCCGCGCGCGCCGGTGTTTTCCTTGTGCGCCTGCACGGCGACCTCGCGCACGGCCGCCGGCGTGATTTCGAAGTCGATGCCGTAGCCCGCGAAATCGGCGCGGTATTGCTGCAAGATGCTGCCTTCGGAGGTGAGCAGGATTTGTTCGAGGTCTTTCGCCGTGAGCGACTGGCAGGCGACGCGCACGGGGAGGCGCCCGACAAACTCCGGCTCCATGCCGTAGTCGATGATGTCGCGCGACTGGGCGAGGCGCAGGAAGTCGGCGTCGTTTTCCACGCGGGCCTCGGCGCTGGCGCTGGCGGCGGCGCCGGCGGCGGCGAAGCCGATGCCGCCGCTTTGCACGCGGCGGCGCACCTGCCCGGCGAGTTTGTCGAACGCGCCGCTTACGATGAAGAGGATGTGCCGGGTGTTGATGGTGCGTTTGCGGGTCCTGCCGGTGCGCTGCATTTCCATCATGGCCTGCATCTGCGCGGCGAGGTCGGTCTGGCTTTGCAGGTTCACGTCGGTCTCCTCCATGAGTTTGAGGAGGTTGATCTGCACGCCGCGGCCCGAGACGTCGCGCCCGCCGCCGCCCGCGAGGTGGCCGGTGGCGGAGGCGATTTTGTCGATTTCGTCGATGTAAACGATGCCGTATTGGGCGAGTTCCACGTCGCCGTCGGCGGCTTTCACGAGGTCGCGCACGAGGTCCTCGACGTCGCCGCCGACGTAGCCGGTCTCGGAAAATTTGGTGGCGTCGGCCTTCACGAAGGGCACGCCGATGAGGCGCGCGATGCAGCGCATGAGGTAGGTTTTGCCGACGCCGGTCGGGCCGAGCAGGAGGATGTTTTGCTTGGCGTAGTCGCGTTCGCGGAGTTCCGGCTGCCCGATGCACTGGCGGACGTGGTTGTAGTGGTCGCAGATGGCGACCGAGAGGACTTTTTTTGCCTCGGCCTGCTGGATGACGAAGCGGTCGAGGTGGTCGCGGATTTCCCGGGGCTTGAGGTTGAAGGCGCGGATGCGTTTTAGCGTCTCTTCATGAGTCTCTTCCGCGGGCTTGTCGTCGCCGGCCGGAGCGGGGTCGCCGGCCCCCGGCTGCACAAAAAAAGTGCGGAAGGGAGAATCTTTCAGGGCGTCGCGGATTTCCTTGGGCAGTTGATCCGCAGAATCTTGTGTGTGTTTTTCGTTCATTTTTTAATAAATCGCAGCAATCTATCGTTGACGTAATCTTAGAGTTGAAAATCGTTTGAGAATCCATTCCATTACCAGCAGTTACTTATAACATCATGTCCACCAACCTAACCAAACGAGAAATAGTCCTGGAAATCTACGAGAAGACCGGGTTCCCGCAAAAAGAGATTGTCGCGACCGTCCAGATGACGCTCGACATCATCATGAAGGCCCTCGCCAAGGGGCGTAATGTGGAGCTTCGCAACTTCGGCGTCCTGGAGGTGCAGAAGCGCAAGTCCCGCATCGGCCGCAATCCGAACAAGCCCGCCGCGGAGGTCGTCATCCCCGAGCGCGCCGTGGTGAAGTTCAAGTCTGGCAAGATCCTCAAGCAGCTTCTCAAGAAGATCGACATCACGACGCTCTAAGCGGTTTTTGCGAACCCTTCCGTATCGTAAGGCGAACCGGGCCGATGGCCCGGTTTTTTTTGCGCCGGTTTTCCGGGGCGGGCCGGCCTGCGCGCGCGGGCCGGCGTTTGCGCGGCGCGGCGTTTGCGGGCGGTTCAGGGGTTGCGGGCGGCATGGCGTTGGCGGGCGGCGTGGCGGCGTTTTCTTGGGGAGGGCTTGGGCGATCCGGCTTGCCGCGCCGGCGGCGCGGGCGGCGCCAGCCAGCCGTTGGCGCGCATCCAATCCGCGCAGCGCGCGGTCCAGGTGGAGGCGTTGCCGGCGCCGGTTTTCATCCCGAAGCCGTGCGCGCCGTTTTGATACAGGTGCAGCTCGGCGGGGACGCCTTCGCGGCGGAGGGCGAGGTAAAAACGGATGCTGTTTTGCACGGGCACGGTTTTGTCGTCGCTGCCGGAAACCAGGAATGTGGGCGGGGTGTTTTTGGTGATGCGTTCGTCGGTGGAATAAAGGTCGATGAGCGCGGCGGGCGGGTTTGCACCGAGGAGGTTTTTGCGCGAGCCGCGGTGGCCGATGTCGTCGCGCATCGAGATGACGGGGTAAACGAGCACGGCGAAATCGGGCCGCGCGCTGGTGGCGTCGAGCGGCGCGCCGGTCCTGCCCGCGCCGGCGTCGAAGAGCGTGGCGGCGCATGAGGCGAGGTGCCCGCCGGCGGAGAAGCCGAGCACGCCGATGCGGTCCGCGAGCAGGCCGAATTTGTCCGCGCCGGCGCGGACGGTGCGGATGGCGCGGAGCACGTCCTGGAGCGGCGCGGGCTGGCCGTATTCCTTCATGCGATATTTGAGCACGAAGGCGGACACGCCGATGGAGTTGAGCCAGGCGGCGACGTCGCGGCCCTCGTTTTGCATGGAGAGGCCGGAGTAGCCGCCGCCGGGGCACACGACGACGGCGGCGCCGGTGGCGTTGTTTTCCGCGGGGAAAAACAGCATGGTGGGGTGGTGGATGCCGGACGAGCGCGCGGGCGCGTCCTGGTCGGGGGCGGCGTCGGCGCGAAGGCCGGGCACGCCTTCGGGCCAGAGCGGGATGACGGCGGGCTGGGCGGCGGCGAGGGTGGTCGAGAGCAGTGTCATGGCGATGGCGGGCAGGGGAGGCCGCGCGCGGCGGCGGGGTTGAGGGCCGAGGGATTGCGGATGGAGGGATTGCGGGTTCATTGAGAGGAAGGGAGCAGGAAGGGTGCCGGCGCAACATGCAGGGAATGCGCACGGAAGGGAAGCGTGTTCTTCCAGCCGCCCGGAAAGACCCATAGACATGTTGACCCGGGGCAAGGCCCCGGTGGAGCGAAGAAGAAAACGAAGAAAGAACCGGGGATGAAAATGGAATCACTCAGGGTGCTGGGGAACCGGGGAACCAAGTGGCTCAAAGCCCGCCTGGGACAGGCAGGGTGCGGGCTGCTTGGGGCCCGCACCCTGCCTGTCCCAGGTTTAAAAAGATGGGAGCCGGACACTCCGCAGTGCGAAGCTGGTTTGTGCAAAAACCATCCGACTCCCGTTTCAAACTCTACCATACCATGAGCCACGCAAGCAAAGACCTCTTTTCCCTGCGTCACGAACTGGTGCGTTACGCCACCGCCCACGGCATCCGCCCGGCCATGCGCCAGTTCGGCTGCTCGCGCAACACCGTGCGGTTGTGGCTGCGCCGCTGGCAGGCTGGCGACGAGTCCTTCAAAAACCACTCCCGCCGCCCCCATCGCCAACCCGCGCGCACGCCCGCCACCATCGAGCAAGCC
>JAITDF010000394.1 GCA_031282705.1 Opitutaceae bacterium
ACCCTGATTATTGGGTTCATCTGCACGTGAATCGCCCCGAGTCCAACCAGCACATTGCCGGAGAAACGGAGACGGCCCGGATCGTGAACGCGCGGCTTGACCAGCACGGAAAGCACGCGGCGGATTCCGATCTCGGCGACTTTAACAACCCCTCGCTTTATCATGTCGCCATGCGCATCAGTCGGGAGAAAGGAAAATCAAAATGAGTGAAAAGCCAATACTGTTCAGCGCGCCGATGGTGCTCGCCTACCTCGCCGGTCGCAAGAGCGTTACGCGGCGTGTTGTCAAAGACCGGGCCGGCTGTTTAATTAGAACGCCGGGGAACTTTCGCATCAGCTACCCGGACTCGCAGAATGGCTTCACTCTGGAATGGCTCGACGCCGACGGCGAGCCTACCGGCGAACATATCGACGTGCGCCCGCCGCCGGTAACACCGGGCGATACGATTTGGGTCAAAGAAACGTGGCGCGCCGACATCCTTTTTGACAATCTAAGCCCAAAGCAAATCTTCGAATACACCCCGATTAAATATGAAGCGGACGGCGCATCAGATTCCGAGGAAACGCTGTTTTCCCCCGGACGCATCCGGCAGTCCATTTTCATGCGCCGCTGGATGTCGCGCATCGTGACGCCGTGCGTTTCGCTCCGCGTCGAGCGGTTGCAGGACATAACCGAATCGGACGCCAAGGCGGAGGGCTGCACCCTTTATAAGGACGGCAAACCCATCTTCCCGCTCTGCAACGCCCCCTTCAACGAACCACCGGAAAAGTGCGTCCACCGCGCATCTTTTTATAAAGTCTGGCAAACGCTGAACGCAAACCGCGCGCCCTGGGACAGTAACCCGTGGGTTTGGGTCATCTCATTTCGGCAATTTTCCCCGACTGGCCGGACGAAAGAAACCACACCGGCCAGCTATCAAGAATAAACAAATACCATGAAAATAATAATAGAAACAGAATCCTCCTACGAGGCAAAAGTCACCATCGACGGACGCAAACTCGTCTTCGGTGTCAAAAACGGCGGCTGGCGATACAAATCCGGCCTGAAAGAGGATGAATCCGAAAACACCATCGGAGGCATGATTGCCTTTAAACTTATGGATGTGCTACCCGACATCTTGCAAAACTGGATTACGGAGTTCGAGCCTCACGGCCTCTGGGAAAAACTGCCGGATGCCGTGGCGGATAAAATTTATGAAAAACTCAATTAATAAAATACAATGGCCGAGAACACAAAAATAGAATGGTGCGACCACACCTTTAACCCTTGGATTGGCTGCACGAAGGTCAGCGAGGGCTGCCGCAACTGCTACGCCGAGGCACTTAACAGACGCCACGCCTGGGCTGGAAAGCCGTGGCGCATTTGCGGCGCTTCCGGCAAAACTCCGATTTGGGGGAATGACACTGCTGGCAGACCCATCCGGGCACGCACGTCGGCGGCGTATTGGCGGGGGCCGTTGAAGTGGAACCGCAAGGCGGCTGAACAGGCCATCCTTGCCCAAGGGTTGAGAAATTGCGCAGCTCTCGCGGTGAGTCCGAGCGCGCAGCGCGATGCCGACTTATACGGGCATCCCCGCCGCCCGCGCGTTTTTTGCGCGTCGCTGGCCGACTGGCTCGACCCGAATGTGCCTGTTGAATGGCTGGCCGATTTGTTACGACTTTGGTTTGCCTGTCAGAATCTGGACATCCTGGCACTCACAAAACGCCCGGAGCTTTGGCGCGAACGCATCGAGCTTGCCTGCGGACTTGCAGGCGAGAAGGCGGAGACGGATAAAAACTGGAGCGATTGGAGCGATACATGGTGCATACTTTTTGACTGGCTTCATGGGAATCCGCCCGCGAATGTCTGGATCGGCGCGACCGTCGAAAATCAGGAGATGGCGGACAAGCGAATACCGGAGCTGCTCAAGATTCCGGCGCGGGTGCGGTTTTTGAGCGTCGAGCCGATGCTGGGGCAAGTTGTATGTGAGGATGTAATGCGCCGTTATGGCTGCGGTTGTCGTTGTCATCATTCAAACGATAAAAACGACCTTTGCGGGGACGGAGGGATTATTGAATTTCCTGCAATCCACTGGGTCATTTGCGGGGGCGAGAGCGGCCCGCACGCCCGCCCCATGCATCCCGACTGGGCGCGCTCGCTGCGCGACCAGTGCAAGGCCGCCGGCGTGCCCTTTTTCTTCAAGCAGTGGGGTGCATACTGGCCGGACGAACCTTGCGGATGCTTCCGAAAAATTAAAAAATCAAACCCGGCCGGGCGCCTGCTCGACGGCGTGGAGCACAACGAATTTCCATTTTCCCCGTCCGCACAAAAGTTTCCACCGACTCCGACCGCCAGCACGCCGAAAGGCGCGCCTCGCAAGAGGGCCGGAGCCGCCGGGAGCAGCGATGCCCCGGACGAATGCGCGGGCGGGGATACCTCTTTTATTAAAGGAGGCGAAAAATGTTAGAGGATATAATCCGCGCAATGGGGGACACGGAAATTGCAATCGGGCCAGCGCCCGAAGGCGGACTGATGGTCTGCATTGCGGACAGACAGGGCATTGTTTACGCCTTGGGAAAGGGGAGGAGCGAGCTGGAGGCGATATGCTCGCTTGCCGCCGACGTGGACAATCGTGCGCGGAAGTGGCTGGCGATACGACGCCTTGTCCGCGTCCAACATGCGGCCCGGCGTGAAACATCCGCAATCAATCGCGCCAACCGCTCCGCCGAGTTCTTGGCGGGCAAAAAAGGAGGTCAGGCATGAATAATAAAGAAGCCGACAACATCAAAAAAAGCATCGACGTGCTCGAGGGCATTGCCAAGGGCTGTGACGCTTACTTGGCGGAAAACTCCTCCGACCTGTGCATCATGATGATGCGCGGGGCGGCGGAAAAGCAACTCGCAGAGCTGCGCGCGGAACTCGCGCATCTCGAAAAGGAGGCGGCGTCATGATTTATGCAAACGCGGCTGATTACGACGGCGAGGGCGGGTTTGCGAAAACGCATCTCGTGCTCGACGGCATGATTCCCGACAAAGCCCTCGCGCAAACGGAGACCGCGTTTGTGGACGCCGAGCTCGGCCTGTGCCTCGATTGCGAGGCGGTCGTGTGTTGCGAAGGGGTGACGGTGCTGCGGGCAGACTCAGACAGGAGCTACAACGGCACGCATCACTGCCCGGTCCTTTTTTTTGATATTCTGCGAAAAAAGGGGGGTGGCGCGTGAACACGGAGACCGCACATCGCATCAACGGCGCGCTCTGCCGCACATGGTTCGCACTGCACCTTTTCGGTGAAAAGCCGTCGCCCGCCGACCTCGCCATTATCCGCGAGACGACGCTGGCTCAGGCGCAGTCTGCCGGCGAGGTTGTCGAGGCGGAAAACGCGGCCGCGCCATTCATCGACGGCGTGCGCACATTATTCTTCCAAATAAATGAGTCCTCGCTGCCGCGTTTTCTCGAACGGGCGAAGCGGGTGGCGGAGCGGGCGGGAGGCTCAAAATGAAAACAACCAGAAGGTTTTACATCGTCAACGAATTCGACCGGCCCGATAAACAGTTTATCTGCGAACGGGCGGGCGACCTGCTTTATTATTTCTCTGAATATTTGCGCCTGCGCTTTCCCAAAGGGTTCACGCTGGAGAGAGCCACCCCGGTGGAGGAATTCGGGTTTGATATTACAGCCGTCGGCAAGGGCTTATTTAAGTTTGAGAAGGTCAGGTCGTCGACGGCGACTTACAGGGACGGAAAACCCCGGCAATGGCAGGGCGACGAAAGTTTCACGCTCAAATGAAAAACGAACTACACATCGCCGATTTGTTCTGCGGGGCCGGCGGCACCTCCGCCGGCGCGATTGAGGCCGTGGAAATGCTCGGCCACCGGGCGCGGCTCACGGCAATAAACCACTGGGATGTTGCGGTCGCCACGCACTCGGCCAACCATCCGGGAGCACGGCACTTTTGCGCCTCCCTCGACAGCCTCAACCCTCGCGATTTATACAAAGACGGGGAGCTCGATTTATTATGGGCCTCCCCGGAATGCACGCATCACAGCATCGCCCGCGGCGGCAGGCCGATAAACGACCAGAGCCGGGCGACGGCGTGGTGCGTGACGCGCTGGGCCGAGGCGTTGAGGCCGCCCGTGATTCTCATTGAGAATGTGCCGGAGTTTGCAACGTGGGGGCCGATTGGCAGCAACGGGCGCCCGCTGGCCTCGCGCAAGGGCGAGGTGTTCCGCGCATGGTGCGCTGCGTTGGAAAGCCTGGGCTACCGGGTGGCGCATCGCGTGCTTTGCGCGGCGGACTACGGCGACCCGACGACGCGGCGGCGGCTTTTCATTCAGGCGGTGAGAGGTCGCCGGCGGATTTGCTGGCCGGAGCCGACGCACGCAGAGGGCGGGGACGCGGATTTGCTAAGCACGCGCAAGCCGTGGGTGTCGGCACGGGAAATAATACAATGGGAGGTGGTTGGGCGGAGCATTTTCCGGCGGAAGAAACCGCTGGCGGAAAAAACGATGCGGCGCATCTGGGCGGGGTTGGCGAAATTTGGCATCACGCAGCCGCACATCGTCACGATGGAGCACGGCGGCGGCGTGCGGAGCGCAGAGCGGCCCCTGCCGACGATCACGACGGCGAAGGGTGGGGCGATGGGGATTGCGATGCCGTTCCTTGTCAAGTTACGGGGGGGCAGTGACGCGCATATCGCCGCGTCGGCACATGGTATTGACGAGCCGCTGGGAACAGTGAGCACGGGTGGCAATCACGCGCTGGCGCAGCCGTTCCTGGTCAACTGCGCGCACGGCGGGGAGCGGCGTCCGCTTTCAACGAATGAGCCGCTGCCGACCATCACTTGCAACCGCGGGGACATCGCCTTGTGCGAGCCGATGCTTTTGGGACAGCAGTCTTGCGCGGCGGCGCGGCCGGTGTCGAAGCCGGTGCCGACCGTGGCGACCGCCGGCGCCGTTGCGCTCGTTGAACCCTTTATTATTCCGCACCAAAACAACAACACCGTCAGGCCGGTTTCCGCCCCGGTTCCGACAGTGGTGGCCGACGGCCACATGAACCTGATCGAGCCGTTCCTGATTGAATACTACGGCAACGGCAGCGCGGTGCCGGTGGACAGGCCGCTGCACACAGTCCGCACGCACGAATGCCATGCGCTCTGCCTGCCGGAAATACAAATCGCCGGTGCACACTATCTCCTCGATATAAAATTCCGCGTATTGCTGCCTTCCGAACTCGCCGCCGCGCAGGGCTTCCGCAGGGATTACAAATTCATCGGCAACAAGACCGAGCAGGTGCGGCAAATCGGCAACGCCGTGCCGCGCAACCTGGCCCGCTCGCTCGTGCTGGCCGCGCTCTCGCAGCAAAACGACATCTCACAATTTATACATTCGTCATGAATACAAAAATCTGCACACTCCACTTCGGCGACTGCATCACCGGCATGGCCGAGAAGCTCGACGCCGGCTCAGTTGACCTCTGCGTCACGTCCATCCCGTTCGGCGCGCTTTTTATGTATAGCGGGAAAAAAGAGGACATCGGCAACAACCGCGACGGCGTGGACATGCTCGCCGAGCAGTTCGCGCTGCACATGCGCTTCTGGGCGGTGCAACTGCTCCGCGTGATGAAGCCAGGGCGGAACGTCTGCATCCACATCCAGCAACTTTTGAAATATAAAAACCAGCACGGGGCGATGGGGCGGCGCGATTTCCGCAACGCGACGGTGCGCATCATGGAGCTTTGCGGTTTCAACTGGACGGGCGAGGTCGCCATACCGAAAAACCCGCAGGCGATGGCGCAGCGCAACAATCTGCATTGCCTCATGTTCGCCACCGGGAAGCGCGATGCCGTTGACCTCGCGCCGGCACCGAATGACTTTATACTCATCTTTCAAAAGCCGGGGGAAAACGCCGTCCCCGTGCCCTCGCTTCGCGATGATGACACAAATCCAGACGGCTGGGTGAGCACCGACGAATGGATCAAATGGGCGTCCGGCGTGTGGCATGACATCCGCAATGAGGACGTGCTCGACGGCTGGAAATCGGCCCGCGAGCGGGACGAGGAAAAGCATGTGTGCCCGCTGCAACTGGAGGTCATCCGGCGCTGCGTGCGGCTCTATACAAACCCCGGCGAGCTTGTGCTCGATCCGTTCATGGGCATCGGTTCGACGGCCTACGTCGCTGTCGAGCAGGGGCGGCGCGCAGTGGGTTTTGAGTTGAAGGAAAGCTATCATGCGCTGAGCGTGCGCAACCTCGAAAAGCAGGCTCGAGAAATGGCCGCGGACGCAGAGGATTTGTTTACAATGGCGGGAATGGAGGTTCTGGCATGATTACAAGCATCGAAAACGACACGCTCTCACTCACCTTCGGCGCGCCGTGGCCGCTGGAAGACCATGCCGTGTTTATCAAGTCAAAATCCCTGCCCGAGGCGGAGATTGTATTTGATGAAGACGCCGACACCTACACGGTGCGCGCACCGGCGAGGTTCGCGCCGCTCATGGGACTGGGGACGACGGCCGGCGAACGCGCTGATTTGCCGCTGGCCGGCCACCTGTTCGACTACCAGGCGTGGATTGTCAGGACAGCGCTCAATGCGAAGCGGTTTGCAATCTGGTCGGATTGCGGCACCGGCAAGACGCCCATGCAACTCGAATGGGCGCGGCATGTCATCCACCGCACGGGCGGGCGAATTTTGATTATCGCGCCGCTGGCGGTCATCCCTCAAACCATCGAAGAGGCCGTGAAGTTTTACCCCGGCGGCGAGCTGCGGCCCGCGCGCCTCGAAACACGGGATGCGCTGGAAAAATGGCTCGCCGGCGGGCATGAACAGATCGCGATAACCAACCCGGAAAAGTTCATCATCGGCGTCATCCCCGACCTTCGCCGGCTCGCCGGGCTGGTCGTGGATGAGTCATCGTTCCTGAAATCCGGCGGCGGCAAGATAAAATGGAATCTTATAAAATCGGCCCGCGGCATAGAATACAAACTGTCCTGCACCGCGACGCCGGCGCCGAACGACACGATGGAATATGCATCACAGGCGGCATTTTTGGAAAAGCTCCGCACCGAGGGGGAAATACTTTGGACGTATTTCGCCCGCGACCCGAAAACACAGGCATGGCGGGTGAAGCCGCACGCGCGCGACGCATTTTACCGGTTCATGTCCTCGTGGTCTATTTATCTGCGCAAGCCGGGCGCCTACGGATTCGCAGACCCGTTCGCCGGCGTGCCGGAACCGGAAATAATAGAGACGGTCGTGAATCCGAACGTCGCGCAACTGCGGGCGCGGGATGCCCTGCTGGGCGTGATACAAAATGGCGACCTGCTCCCGCGCGAGCGTCTCGGCGTGACCCAGCGCGCCAAACTTTCGCAGCTCGCCAAGGGGTTTTTATACAAACGCGGCGAGGGCGCGGGCGAGGCGGAGCGCATCGACAGCCTGAAACCCACCGTCGTCGGCGCGAAGGCGCGCCGGGAATGCGCCGACGGCAAGCAGGTGCTCATATGGTGCATCTTTAACGAGGAGGCGCGCATCGTCGGCGAGCATTTGCGGGGCGTGCCCGGCATCGCGCAACTCCACGGCGGGACGCCCGATGAAGAGCGGTTGCGCATCCTTGAGGATTTCCGAAAGGGGGAAATCCGCGTGCTCGTGGCGAAGGCGGAAATGCTCGGCTACGGCCTCAATTTCCCCTTCGTCGAGGCCATGATATTCTCCGGGTTCGACGATTCCTTTGAGCGGTTTTATCAGGCCGTGCGGCGCGCCTACCGCTACGGGGCGAAAAAGCGGCTGCGTGTCCACATTCCCTACGTGCCGGGGCTTGAAGACCATGTTTGGGAGAACATACTGCGCAAAAAAAACCAATGGGAGGATGACACCGCCGCCTGCGAGCGGGCGTATGCCTCGGCGATGAAAAAGTTTAATCCGGCAGCCGATGCGTTGCTGGAATTTGAATAAAACAATCGGAAATATATATCAAAATGGACGATAAACAAAACCAACTGAAGAACGACGTGCCCAGATGGGCCGAAGTGGAAATCATGATGCGCTATGAGCGGGTTTGCTATGGCGGCCTCATATCAAAAGACAATACATTCGGCATCGCGATGGTGCGCATCGACATCCCACAATCCAAAGACGGGGCGACGTTTTTCACGCAACTCATCAACCCGTCCTCCGTCTTCCGCATCACGTTTTGCACCGAGGGTGACGCGCGTCACCTGACGAAGATTGCGCGGGAACTGGATTGGATAAAATGACCATGATTGGCGAACTCGCACTCGATTTCCCGGACGGCGACCTCATCGAATTTGCCGATGCGCCGCCGGCGGCGTTTGCTTTGCGCGACTACCAGCGCGACTGCATCGGCGCCATCGAATCGGCGTGGACGGAGTTCAACCGGGTTTTGGCCGTCCTCGGCACGGGGTGCGGAAAGACCATCATTTTTTCCCAAGTCGCCAGCGCGGAGGTCGGTCGCGGCGGGCGCGTCCTCATCCTCGCGCACACGGACGAACTGCTGGAGCAGGCAATGGCAAAGCTGCATTTCTCCACCGGCCTGCGCGCGGAAAAGGAAAAGGCGGACAGCCTCGCCTCGCCGGGCGCGCCTGTCGTGGTTGCGTCGGTGCAGACGGTTTCCCGCGACAACCGCCTTGCCCGCTTCGCGCCGGGCCATTTTTCGCTCGTCATCGTCGATGAGGCGCACCGCTCGCTGGCCGCGTCGTATCAAAAAATTCTCCGCTGGCATCATTTTGGCACGGAGGCGCTGGCGGATGGATGGGAGGCACCGGAGCCGGGCGCGGAATATAAATCATTCTCCCGTGTGCTCGGCGTGACGGCCACCGCCGACCGCGGCGACAAGCGCAGCCTCGGCGAGTTTTATCAAAAGTGTGTTTTTGATTATGGTTTGTTGCAGGCGTGCCGCGACGGATATTTGGTGAGGCCGGTGGTGAAAAACATACCCTTGCAAATCGACCTGAAAGGGGTGCGGACGTCGCGCACGGCGAACGGCGGGGATTTTGACTTGAAGGCGGTTGAGGAACGCCTGTCGCCGGTCATCACCGAGGCGGCGCGGAGCTTCTGCATCGCGGCGCGCTGGCGGAAGACGGTGGTTTTCATGCCAACGATAAACACGGCGCGCATGGGCGCACGGGCATCGCGAGAGCTGGGCATGGACGCGACGTTTGTCAGTGGCGAGTGCCCGGACAGGCGGAAGAAGCTGGCGGCGTTTGACCGGGCCGGGCCTGGGACAATTATATATAACGCGATGCTGCTCACGGAGGGGTGGGACTGCCCGGATGTGTCATGCGTCTGCGTGATGCGCCCGACGAAGATTCGCGCTTTATATACACAGTGCGTCGGGCGCGGCACACGCACGCTGCCCGGCGTCATCGACGGCCTCGCCACGCCGGAGGCGCGCTGCGCGGCCATCGCGGCCAGCGCGAAACGCAATTTGTTAATATTGGATTTTCTCTGGCTCTCCGACCGGCTCGACTTGGTGAAGCCGATTGACCTTGTGGCGACACGGCCGGACATCCGAAAAAAGATGGAAGAGCAGCCGGCGTGCGATGAGTTTGACCTGCTCGACTCCGAGGAACAGGCCGGGCGCGACATGCTCGCCTCACTGGAGGCGGCGGCCAGGAAGCACTCGAAAAAAGCCGCGCGCATGATTGACCCGCTCGCCTGGGCATTGAGCATCGGGGACACCGCGCTGGCCACGTGGGAGCCGGAAGGCAAATGGGACGAACTCCCGGCCACCAAGGGCCAGCTCGAAATGCTGGAACGCCACGGCATCGACCCCGCCAGCGTGCCGATGCGCGGCATGGCGAGCCGCATCATCGACCGCATCATACAACGACACAAACTGGGGCTTGCAACGTCCAAGCAGGTGCGGATGCTGCGGCGCATCGGCGTCCCCGATGACAAGGCCGCGCTCACTACGTTTGCCGAGGCAAGCGCGCTCATCACACAGTTTATTTCCCGACAATCTTCAAAGCGTGCACCGCACGCCCACGCCGCATGACTGAACCCGATTTTATAGAATTTGATGAATCGCCGCCACCGCCGCCACCGACGCCGGAGACGCCCCGCCCGATGAATAATCCAGAGGCGGGGCGGAGGCGCGCCCGCGAGCATGAAAAGACACTCGTGCGCGCGCTGGCCGGGCGCGTCCTGCCG
>JAITDF010000400.1 GCA_031282705.1 Opitutaceae bacterium
CCAGGGGGTGCGGCCCGAGGACCTGAATTTCGAGGCGCTCTTCAGCCGCGTCGCCGCCGGCGGGGTGCGCGAGCTGATTCTGGCCTTGTCCAACGATGTCGAAGGCGAGGCGACATGCCATTACCTGACCCGGCACCTGCCGGCGCCCGAGGGCGGCGCGGAGGTGAAAACGACGCGCATCGGCTTCGGCCTGCCCAGCGGCGGCGGCGTGCTCTATGCGGACTCGGTCACGCTCAAAAGCGCGCTCGACGGCCGGCGGCATTACGGGTGATTGACGCTCCGCGGAAACGTCCGCGGCCTCGGAAGGACTGCCTCCGCGCCGTTCCGTCGTTCGTTTCGCCTCCGCGCCGTCCCTCCGCCTGAACCGCGCGCCGCGCGCCGGAGCAGACTTGGGGAGGTCTGCGCTATGACAGGGGCCGCATGACAGGACTGCGTAACGTCAGGGAGAAAGATAAAAGATAAACTGATGTTACTGATGTTACGCGGCGGCCAGTTTTGGTAGGGCGGTCTCGCCGAGACCGCCGCGAGCACCACGAGGCAAACGACGACGGTCTCGGCGAGACCGCCCTACCAAAATCTGCCGACTGCGTAACATCAGTGATGTTACGCGGAAGTATCCGTTCTCCCCCTCTTTCCTCTTTCTCTTTCTTCTTTCTCTCCCATTTCTCCCATTTCTCCCATCCCCTTTTCCCCTCTTGAGGAAAGAAGAAAGATAAAGAGGAAAGAGGAACGAGGAATGAGAATGGGCAAGAGAAGGAGAACGAAAGATTCCGGCGGGGTGGGGTGGGGGAGAGGCATCACTTTGAATCATACCCATCCCCGCCCGGTGAATTTTCCGATATTGAAAACCGCCTCCGCGCCGGCACATTGCCCGTGTGGAATTGAAACCCAAAAGCACAGACCAGACGCCCTCGTTTGAAGAGGCGATCGGGCAACTTGAAACCATCGTCGAGTCGATTGAGGCCGGCGAGATACCGCTGTTCGCACTGCTGGCCAAATTCGAGGAGGGCACCCGATTGCTCAACATCTGCGAGACCTACCTGAAGAGTGCCGAGATGAAAATCGAAACCCTCAAAACCCAAAACCCCGGCATGTTCGTCTTCGAGCCCTTTCCCGCCTCCGCCGCCCTCAAGGACGATTGAACCGCGCCCCACGCCATCCGCCGCCGCGCCCTTTGCCCACCGCCGCCTCGATGATTCCTTCCGCCGCCCACGCCAACCTCGGGCTGGATACCAACCCCCGACTGGACGCCCCTTCCGTGCCGGACGGGAAGCCCGCCCGGCTCCTCGACTCCATCCGCGCGCCGGGCGACGTCAAACGCCTCGCGCCCGCCCAGCTCCCGCAACTCGCCGCGGAGCTGCGCGACACGATCATCGCCGTCACCTCGCGCAACGGCGGCCACGTCGGCCCCAACCTCGGCGTCGTCGAGCTGGCCATCGCGCTGCACCGCGTTTTCGACACGCCCGCCGACCAGATTGTCTTCGACGTCTCGCACCAATGCTACGCGCACAAGCTGCTCACCGGGCGCGGCGGCGCGTTTTTTGAAAAACTCCGCCGGACCGGCGGCGCGAGCGGCTTCATGAGCCGCGCCGAGTCGCCGCACGACGCCTTTGGCGCCGGGCACGCCGGCACCGCGCTCAGCGCCGCGCTCGGCCTCGCCGTCGCCCGCGACCTGCGCGCCGCCCGCGAGCACGTCGTGGCCGTGTGCGGCGACGCCGCCTTCACCTGCGGAATCACCATGGAGGCGCTCAACAACGTCGTCGCCTCCACCCGCCGCCTCATCGTCATCCTCAACGACAACGAGTGGTCCATCGCCAAAAACGTCGGCGCCATCGCCCACTACCTCAACCGCCTCAGCACCAACCCCACTTACAACAAAATCCACGCCGACCTCGAACGCTTCTTCACCAGCCTGCCCGGCGGCCACGACCTGCACCGCACCTGGATGCGCTGGAAACGCGAGACCAAGGACTTCTTTGTCGAGTCCAGCCTCTTTGAAAAATTCGGCCTGCGCTACATCGGCCCCATCGACGGCCACAACCTCGACGACCTCGTCAAAAATCTCGAATTCGCCAAAAGCTGCGACACGCCGATCCTCCTCCATGTGCTGACGAAAAAAGGGCTCGGCCTGCCCGCCGCCATCGTCTCGCCGGAGAAATTCCACGGCGCGAGCCCCTACGACCCCCTCACCGGCGAAAGCCGCGCCGCCGCGCCCGGCGCCGCCGCGCCCGCGCCCGCGTGGCAGGAGTTTTTCGGCCGCGCGCTCCTGCGCCGCGCCCGCGCCGACCCGCGCGTCATCGGCATCACCGCCGCCATGCCCGCGGGCACCGGCCTCGCGCCCCTCGCCGCCGCGCTCCCGGGCCAGTTCTTCGACGTCGGCATCGCCGAGGAGCACGCCGTGCTCTTTGCCGCCGGCCTCGCCGCCGGGGGCATGCGCCCGGTCGTCGCGATCTACTCCACCTTTCTCCAGCGCGCCTTCGACCAGATCATCCACGACGTCTGCCTGCAAAACCTCCCCGTCACCTTCTGCCTCGACCGCGCCGGCCTTTCCCCAAACGACGGCCCCACCCACCACGGGCTCTTTGACCTCGCCTGCCTCCGCTCCGTGCCCAACGCCCTCGTCATGCAGCCGCGCAACGAGGACGAGCTGGCCGACATGCTGCACACCGCGCTCGCGCATCCCGGCCCGGCCTTCATCCGCTACCCGCGCGGCCCGGCGGCGGGCGTCGCGCCAAAACCCGCCCCGCTGGCCCTGCCCCCCGGCCGCGCGGAAGTGCTGCGGGACGGCGCGGACATCATCATCTGGGCGCTCGGCCCCATGGTGGACACCGCCCTCGCCCTCGCCGCCCGCCTGGAAGAGGAGGCCGTCCCGCGCATCTCCGCCTCCGGCCCGCGCATCTCCGTCGGCGTGGTCAACGCCCGTTTCGTCAAGCCGCTCGACCGCGCCCTCCTGCTGCGCCAGGCGGCCTCGTCCCCGTTGCTCGTGACGATGGAGGACCACATGCTCGCCGGCGGCTTCGGGAGCGCGGTGCTGGAGGCGTTGCAAGACGCCGGCCTCCCCGCCGCGGTCGAACGCATTGGCTGGCCGGACGAGTTTATCGGCCACGGCAGCGACATCGCCTCCCTCCGCGCCGCGCACGGCCTCGCACCGGGGCAAATCGGGCAACGCATCCTGGCTCGGTGGCGGAAAATCAATCATCAAGGAGCCGGGACAGTATGACTTGACTGATTTACTGATGTTACGCGGCGGCCAGTTTTGGTAGGGCGGTCTCGC
>JAITDF010000613.1 GCA_031282705.1 Opitutaceae bacterium
CTGGAGCCTGTGCTACAAAATCCTGTCCCGGTTGCAAGCCGGATGAGAAAAGCGCCGCGGCCCGCCTGTCCGCCCCGCGCCGAGGTTCGCCCGCCCGCCCGCCCGCTCCGCTCCGCGCGCCGGGGCATTCGGACGGGGGAGGGAAGGGGAGGCGAAGGGATGGCGAAGGGATGGGAAGGGGAGGGGGAGGGGAGGGCGGTTCGTCCGCGCCGGCGAGCCTGCCGCCTGCCGCTTGCCGCTTGCGATGTGCGGATGCGGTGCGTTTCCTTGTGCGCCATGAAAAGGATGACCGCCGGATTTTTGCTGCTGGCCTGCGTTGTTTGCAGTCCGGGGCGGGATGTCGTGCCCGGTTTGCTGGCGCCGGACGGGCCCCTGCCTGCCGGCCGGGAGGCGGCCTTGAGCCTGGTGGCGCTCAACACCACCGATCGCGCGCTGCCGTATGACGGGCCGCCGGTGCTGCACGGGGAACTCGCCGGCGCGCGCGGCGAAACCTGGCCGGTGACGCTGCGGCTGGCCGAAAACCCGGCGGCGGACGGCGAGGTGCCGGCGCGCGGGTATGAGTCGTTCACCTACGTGTTTCCCGTCCCCGCCGCCGCGCGCGGCCGGCTCGTGCTGACGGTCCGGCAGCCCGCCCTCATGCATGCGGTGTTGGAGGTGCGCGAGGTGGCGGCGGCGGCGGGCGAGGCGGGGGCGGCGGAGGTGGCCGCCACCGCGACCGCCGCCGGGCCGGAGGCCGCCGGGCAACCCTCCGCGCCGGCGGCGCCGCCCGCCGCCGCTGGCGCTGGCGCCGGCGCCGCTGGCGCCGACGAGCCGGAGGCCGCGCCTTTTGAGCCGGCCGCGCCGCTCGGCAATCTCGCGCCGCGGCCGGTCGCGGCGAAATTGAAGCACTCGTTTCTGAACAGCTTTTCCACCTACGACCCTGTTTATTTCATCCATGGGCCCAATGCGCCGGCGGCGAAGTTTCAGTTCAGTTTCCAATACCAGATGCTGGACAGCAACGGCTGGCTGGCGAGGGAGTGGCCGTTGCTCAAGGGCCTGCGTTTCGCCTACACGCAACGTTCGCTCTGGGACCTCGGGGCGGAGTCGTCCCCGTTTCATGACACCAGCTACATGCCGGAGCTTTTTTTCACGGCGTCCGCCCCCGCGAAAAAAACGCGGGGGCCCTTCACCTGGCTTGGCTGGCATGCGGGCGTCGGGCACGAGTCGAACGGCCGCGACGGGGACGGCTCCCGCAGCCTCAACACCGTGTCGGCCCGGGCGGCGTTCGCCTTGGGCGGGCTTGAGGGCTGGAACCTCCTCGTCGCGCCGAAGATTTGGGCCTACATCGGCGACATGAGCGACAACGCGGACCTGGACGACTATCGCGGCTTCGGCGAATTGCGCGCCGTGTTTGGCAAAAACGACAGCCTCCGCCTCTCCGTGCTGGTCCGCGCCGGGCAGGGGTTCAGGAAGGGCGCGGTGCAGGTGGACGCGACCTATCCGCTCGACGCGTTTTTCAACAATTTCGCCGCCTATCTCCACGTGCAGTATTGGAACGGCCATGGCGAAAGCCTGCTGCGCTACAACACGCGCACCGGGACGATTCGCGCCGGCCTGGCGATCGTGCGGTGAAGGGGAAAAGAAAATCGCGGCGAACCGGGATTTCACACGACGGCTGCGCCCGGACTGCTCATAAATTGCTCTCGCCGGACAAAAAATGAACACATTTGACCAATAAACAGCACTGCTTCCGCATTGCCGGGCACCGGGCGGACTTGTTAGCTGGAAGGCTTTGCATCCATTTCACATCCATATGTCCTCGGCTCATCCTTATGCGTTCCTCGCGCTGTTCGCGGCCATTGCGGCGGTTTTTCCCTTTGCCCTGCTATTGGTTGCGCAGATCTGGTTCAAGCTCTTCCAGCCGCCGAAACCCAATCCGGTCAAGAACAGCATTTACGAATGCGGGCTCGAATCGACCGGCGCCCGGCGCGTGCGGTTCAAGGCGCACTATTATCTTTATGCCATTTTGTTCCTGATTTTTGACGTGGAGGTCCTGTTTCTCCTGCCCTTCGCGGTCGTGTTCACCGGCCTGCCCGCCGGTGCGCTGCTGGCGATGCTGGTGTTCATTTTATTGCTGGCCGAGGGGCTTGTCTGGGCGTGGCAACGCGGATACCTTGAATGGAAATGACAACCCGCGCGCTTTATCCTGCCTTATCCTGCGTTATGAGCGATTCTCCCGTCCCGCCGCCGCCCGCCGCCGCCACCGCACCCGCCGCCGACGACGCGCCCGCCGAATCCGCCCCGCCGCCGCCGGCGCCGCCGCTGCCGGGGGGCGTCTCGCCGGAGGAGCGCGAGTCGTTGCGCCGGCAGGGCGTCCTGCTGACCAGTTTCAACGAAATCTACAACTGGGGCCGCGCCAACTCCATCTGGCCGCTCCAGTTCGGCCTCGCCTGCTGCGCCATCGAGATGATCGCGGTGGCGGCGGCGCGCTTCGACATCGCGCGCTTCGGCGCCGAGATTTTCCGCGCCTCGCCGCGCCAGGCCGACCTCATGATCGTCAGCGGCACCGTCACCAAAAAAATGGCCCCGCAGGTCGTGCGCATCTGGAACCAGATGGGCGAGCCGAAATACTGCATCGCGATGGGCGCGTGCTCGATTTCCGGCGGCCCCTTCAAGCAGGGCTACAACGTGCTGAAAGGCATCGACCGCTACATCCCCGTGGACGTTTACATCCCCGGCTGCCCGCCCCGCCCCGAGGCGCTCCTCAACGGCCTCATGGAAATACAGAAAAAAATCAAGGCCGAGCGCCTCGCCGGCCCCGGCGCCCCGCGCCACCTGCGCAAGGACCTCCCCTGCGAATGGCCCGTCCCCGCCTGCGGCGCGCACGACCTCGTGCCGCCGAAAAACACCGCCGTCTGGCGCCCCGCCGCGCCGCTCGCGCGCGCCGAAAAGGCCTGACCCGCGCCGGCCCGCCCTGTTTTGCCAAACCCATTTTTACCGTGCAAACCGTTGAACAACTCCGCGACCTCCTCGCCGCCCGCTTCGGCGACGCCGCCGTCACGCTTGTCCCCAACCCCGGCCCCGCCGCGCAACACTCCCTGCTCCTCGCCCACGCCGGCGCCCGCGACATCGCCCGCTTCCTGCGCGACGACCCCGCGCTCCGCCTCGATTTCTGCTCCAACGTCACCGGCGTTGACCAGCCCGGCCGGGAAATCACCGAGACCGTGAAAACCGCCGTGCCCGACCCCGCCGGCGGCCCGGCCAAAGTCACCGAACAAAAAACCACACGCCTCCAGCCCGGCTGCCTCGAAGTCGTTTACCACCTCTAC
>JAITDF010000640.1 GCA_031282705.1 Opitutaceae bacterium
CCGTCAGGGAACTCCGCGCCATCGCCGGGGCCCGCGCGCAAAAACGCCAATAAAACATCTCTTATGAAAATCCGAAAAATCACTCTGAAAAATTGGATGAACTATAAAAATTTCTCCGCTGAAATACGGCATGACCGCGTTTTTGTCATCGGGGCAAATGCCAGTGGAAAATCCAATCTCCTTGACGCCTTTCGTTTTCTCCGGGATGTCGCGTTGCCTGCCGGCATCAGACCCTCGGGCGGCGGACTTCAAAAGGCCGTCAATGACCGGGGCGGACTCAAACACCTGCGTTGTCTCAATGCCAGACAGGACCCTGAAATTCTCCTGGGAATCGAATTGGAAGCCTCCGCCAGCGAACGATGGCATTATATTCTGGGTTTCAAAGGCGAAGGACAGGGAAGCAACCGGGTTATTATCAGTCAGGAGATTGTTAATAAAATCACCAATGGAAAGAGTGAGGGAATTCTTAAACGGCCTGATACAATCGATGCGCGCGACCATGATCGGCTTACTCAAACGCATCTGGAACTGACCAACAGCAACGAAAAATTTCGTGATATTGCCCATTATTTCAGCGAGACCACTTACCTACACTTGGTCCCCCAACTTTTGAAGTTCGCCAATCTGATTGGAGGTAATACAATCGAAAGGGACCCTTTCGGCCAGGGCTTCCTTCAGCGCGTAGCCGCAACAAGCGCCAAGGTTCGGGACAGTCGCCTGCACCGTATCCAAAAAGTCCTCTCAACAGTAGTGCCGCAATTTGCTGAATTTAAGTTCCAAAAAGATCCGATAACCGGCCTTCCGCATATTGAAGCCCGTTTCAACCATTGGCGTCCCAAGGCGGGATGGCAGCGCGAGAATCAACTCTCTGACGGCACTCTGCGGCTCATTGGATTGCTCTGGTCGCTCATGGAAGGGAATTCCCTCCTTCTCCTTGAAGAGCCGGAACTCTCCCTCAACGAAGAGATTGTTCGTTCTCTTCCCAAACTCATATCAGGTATCCAACGGCTTTCCAAAAACACAGGACGGCAGGTTATTATCACCACGCACAGCGAAGCCATGCTCTCGGATGCATCCATCCCGCAGGAGGGGATTCTTCGTATCCGCCCTGGAAAAAACGGAACTGAGACCATGCCAGTCACCGAGGAGGAAAATATTATGCTTCAATCCGGCATCCCCGTCGGCGAGGTCTTGCTTAAGCCAACCGCCCCCAAAGAAGCCTCACAAATGTTGCTCGCGCTGAAATGACACAAAACGTCTATCTTCTTGCCGAGGATGAACTCGGTTTGGCCGTGGGGCAAAAACTGATCGCTGAAACTCTCCCGCTTCAGGTTTGGCGCAAGGATAACGCTCATGGATATGGCAACCTGAAGCGCAATGTCTCCAAGTATAATGAAATGGGACGTCGAATGGCCGTGCTCATGCTTGCCGATCTTGATAATTCGACCTGCCCTTCAAAAATGATAAATGACTGGCTGCCGGGCCGGACGCTTTCCAGCGGCTTTCTTTTTCGTATCTGTGTCCGCGAAGTCGAGGCTTGGCTGCTGGCGCACGGGAATGCGTTGGCGGCTTTTCTCCAAATCAGCGAAAAAAGAATTCCCCGGAATCCCGAGACACTTTCCGACCCCAAAAGGACATTGATTAATCTTGCCCAAAAATCCCCACGAAAAATAAGGGAAGGATTGACTCCGATTGGCAGCGCCACAATCGGCCCATATTATAACGAGCTTCTTGGCGGCTTTGTTCAAGGTGCCTGGGACCCTGCCATCGCTGAAAGCCAGGCCCCCAGTCTCGCCCGCACGCGCGCCCGTCTGTCCTCCCTTGCAACGATCTGCGATAAAGGGTAAACAATAAAAATCAAATTGGAACCTCTGTAAAATCATTCCGCCTTTTCAATGAATCTCAAACCCGAAACCCTCCTGCGCATCGACGAAGTCATCACGCATTACCCGGTCAGGCGCAGCGCCATGCTGCCGCTCCTGCACCTCATCCAGGAGGACATCGGCCACATCCCCGACGAAGCCATCGAGTGGGTCGCGGCCAGGCTCGGGCTCCAGCCCGTCAACGTTTACGAGGTCGTCACCTTTTACCCGATGTTCAAGCGCCGGCCCGTCGGGCGCCGCCACATCAAGGTCTGCCGCACCCTCTCCTGCGCGCTCATGGGCGGCTACAAAATCTGCGGCACCTTCCAAAAAGAGTTCGGCGTCGGTCTCGACGAAGTCACGCCCGACGGCGAAGTGAGCATTGAGTTTGTCGAATGCCTCGCCAGTTGCGGCACCGCGCCCGTCGTGATGATCGACGACGACCTCCACGAAAACGTGACCCCCGAAAAAGCCCGCGCCCTCGCCGCGCAAATAAAGGCCGGGGCCGCCAGCAGACCCGCCCCGCCGCCCGCCGCCGTCTGAAAAACGCCGCCACCACCGCCACCGCCACCATCCCGTCGCCACCATTCCGACCGCCGCCGCCATCACCATCACCACGTCACTGTCACCGCCGCCTGTAAACATCATGAGCAACATCAAACTCTTCGAGGGCCGGAAAGTCCGCTCCGTCTGGGACGAAAAAGAACAGAAATGGTATTTTTCGGTCGTGGACGTCATCGCAGTCCTGACCGAAAGCGCCAATCCGGGCACTTACTGGCGCGTTCTGAAAATGCGCTTGCCGGAGGAGGGCGCGCAGGCCGTTACAATTTGTAACAGACTGAAACTAACCGCTTCGGACGGAAAAAAATACATGACCGATGTCGCCGACTCCCGGCAGCTCCTGCGCATCATCCAGTCCGTCCCCTCGCCCAAGGCCGAGCCGTTCAAACTCTGGCTGGCGCAAGTCGGCGCGGAACGCCTTGAGGAAATCGAAAACCCCGAACTTGCCACCCGGCGCGCCCGCGAACTCTACAAGGTCAAAGGCTACCCCGACGCCTGGATCGAAAAACGGATGCGCGGCATCGCCATCCGCGAGGAACTCACCGGCGAATGGAAAAACCGCGGCGTCGCCGCCGAGCGCGACTACGCCATCCTCACCGCCGAGATTTCCCGCGCCACCTTCGGCATCACCCCGGCGGAATACAAAACACACAAGGGGCTCAAAACCCAGAATCTCCGCGACCACATGACCGACCTGGAATTGATCTTCTCCATGCTCGGCGAAGCCTCCACCACGGAAATCGTCCGCGCGAAAAACCCATTCGGCTTTGTTGAAAACAAGGAAACCGCCCGGGAAGGCGGCAAAATCGCCGGCGACGCCCGCCGCGCCCTCGAACAAAAAACCGGCGTCAAAGTCGTTTCCCGAAAAAATTTCCTCCCCGCCAGACCCGCGCCCAAAACGCTCTCATCATGATCAACGACGGCCTTCATGAAAACGTGCCCCCCGAAAAAAACGCGCGCTTGCCGCGCAAATCAGGCAACAGGCATCCCTCCACCCGTAAGCGGAAAATGCGGACTCAACTGACAATCACACAGGCGACGGACGAGGATATCCCGGCACTCCTCGCGATCCAAAAAAACGCATTTCAGGCGGAAGCGAAAATCTATGATGATTATTCGCTCCCGCCGCTTGTTGAGGCGGTTGATGAAATGACGGCGGCAGGCAAAACCGGCATCATTTTGAAAGCCGGATTGAACGGCGTTCCCGTCGGCTCGGTTCGCGCAAAACAAAACGGAAACATTTGCGAAATAGGCCGCCTCAGCGTGACCCCAAATTACCAACGCCAAGGCATCGGCCGCGCACTCCTCAAAGCGTGTGAAACCGTGTTTCCCGAAACCCACGCCTGCGAACTTTTCACCGGCAACCAAAGCCTCGCCAACATCAAGCTCTACGAATCGCTCGGCTACCGCCGGGCCAAGGGACCCGTTCCATCCGCGAACCGTTGCGGGGGAAACGTCACCCTCATCCATTTTCAAAAACACATTTCCAAAACGATCACCGCCACCGCCGCGCAAGCCGCCGCGCAGGCGGCGCCCGCTCCGAACGGATAATTTTCCAACGCATCCAGCCTTCGACCCACACCACATGCCCGACGCACCGCAACAACGCCGCATCATTTTCCAGCACATCGACGAACCCGGTTACACGCCCGGCATCGATTGCTACCTGCGCCACGGCGGCTACGAAACCCTCCGCCGTGCCGTCACGCGCCCGCCCGCCGAACTTCGCGACGAGGTGAAAAAATCCGGCCTGCGCGGACGCGGCGGCGCCGGCTTCCCCTGCGGCGTGAAGTGGGGCCTCGTTGACCGCAAAAGCGGCAAGCCCATCTACCTCATCGTCAACGCCGACGAATCCGAGCCCGGCACCTTCAAGGACCGCTATATCATCCACCAGGACCCGCACCAGCTCATCGAAGGCGTGATGCTCTCCTGTTTCGCGAACGACGTGAAGCAAGCCTACATCTACATCCGCGGCGAGATGCCCCGCGGCGCCCGCATCCTCGAAAACGCCATCGCCGAGGCCCGCGCGAAAAACTTCGCCGGCCCGGACATCCTCGGCACCGGCCGCTCCTGCGAAATCCACGTCCACCGCGGCGCCGGCGCCTACATCTGCGGCGAGGAGACCGGCCTCATCGAATCCCTCGAAGGCAAGCGCGCCAACCCCCGCATCAAGCCGCCCTACTTCCCCGCCGTCCTCGGCCTCTACCAGTGCCCCACCATCGTCAACAACGTCGAAACCCTCTGCCACGTTAAGCACATCATCGCGATGGGCGGCGCCGAATACGCGAAAATCGGCACCCCCAACAACACCGGCACGCGCATCTTCGGCGTCTCCGGCCACGTGCGCCGCCCCGGCGCCTACGAATACGAATGCGGCAAAATCACCCTCGGCCGCCTCCTCTACGACGTGTGCGGCGGCCCCCTCCCCGGCCGCGAACTCAAAGCCGTCATCCCCGGCGGCTCCTCCGCCAAAGTCCTCCGCTTCGGCGAAAAATTCACCCTGAAAAACAAGGACGGCTCCACCCGCGAACTCGCGATGGAGGACATCCCCCTCGACTTCGACACCCTCGCCGCCTGCGGCACCATGGGCGGCTCCGGCGGCCTCATCGTCATGGACGACTCCGTCAGCATGGTCGAGGCCCTCGCCAACATCAACGCCTTCTACGCCCACGAATCCTGCGGCCAGTGCACCCCCTGCCGTGAAGGCTCCCTCTGGATGAAAAAAATCACCGCCCGCATGGTCCGCGGCGCCGCCCGCCCCGAGGACGCCGCGCTCCTGAAAAGCGTCGCCGCCCAGATCCCCGGCCGCACCATCTGCGCCATGGGCGAAGGCTGCGCCTGGCCCACCCAGAGCTTCCTCGCCAAATTCGGCGCGGAGTTTGAAAACTATTACGAAACCCGGCAAAACCGCCCCGCCGACGCGCTGCCGTTGATCTGAAAACCAACAAGGCCGCACCGACCATGAAAGACCCGGTCAAAACCATCGGAAACCTGATCGACAGCCAGGGCACCGCTTTCATCGGCTCCGTGGATGACGACGGCTTTCCCAACATGAAAGCCATGCTCCCGCCCAGAAAACGCGAGGGCATCAAGCACCTCTGGTTCACCACCAACACCTCGTCGATGCGCGTGCGCCAGTATCGCAAGCGCCCGCAGGCCTGCGTCTATTTTTGCGACAAACGCTTTTTCCGCGGCGTGATGCTGAAAGGCAGCATGGAAGTCCTCGAAGATCCCGCATCCAAAGAGTTGATATGGCAGGACGGCGACGAAAAATACTACGCGCAGGGAGTGACTGATCCTGATTATTGCGTGCTCAAGTTCACCGCCGCCGCCGGCAGATTCTATGGCAATTTCAAATCGGAAAACTTCCCCGTCGAATAACCCGCCCACCCGCATGACCGCACCCGCCGCCACGCCTCCCGCACCCGCCGCCGCACCCGCCGCCGCACCCGACCTCGTCACCGTCAACATCGACGGCCACGCGCTCGCCGTCCCGCGCGGCGCCAACATGCTCGAGGCCGCCCGCCTCGCCGGCGTGGACATCCCCCGCTACTGCTACCACCCGAAACTCGCCCCCGCCGGCAACTGCCGCATGTGCCTCGTCGAAACGGGCGCGCCCGCCCTCGACCCCGCCACCCGGCAACCCCTCATCGACCCCGCCACCGGCGGGCAAAAAATCAACTGGATGCCCCGCCTCCAGATCGCCTGCGCCACCGCCGCCGCCCCCGGCCTCCACCTCCGCACCACCACGCAAGCCGTGCGCGACGCCCGCGAAGCCGTCACCGAATTCCTCCTCGTCAACCACCCCCTCGACTGCCCCATCTGCGACAAGGCCGGCGAATGCCTCCTCCAGGAACAGGCCGCCGCCCACGGGCGCGGCTGCTCGCGCTTCATCGAGCGGAAAAACGTGAAACCCAAGCGCACCCAGCTCGGCCCCCGCGTCATGCTCGACGACGAACGCTGCATCCTCTGCGCGCGCTGCATCCGCTTCACCCGCGACATCGCGAAACAGGACGTCCTCGGCTTCATCGACCGCGGCAGCCACTCCACCCTCGCCTGCCGCGCCGGACGCCCGCTCGCACACAACTACTCGCTCAACACCGTGGACATCTGCCCCGTCGGCGCGCTCACCTCGACCGACTTCCGCTTCAAAATGCGCGTCTGGTTCCTCAAGCAAACCGACGGCATCGACACCGAATCCAGCGCCGGCGTGAACACCACCGTCTGGTCGCGCGAAGGCGTCATCTACCGCATCACCCCGCGCCGCAACGACGCCGTCAACGACACCTGGATGCCCGACAGCGGCCGCATCCTCCACAAACAAATCCGCGCCGAAAACCGCCTCCTCGCCGCCAAGGTCAACGGCCAGCCCGCCGGCCTCGACGCCGCCCTCGACGAAGCCGTCCGCCTCCTGAAAAAAGCCGCCGGCGCCCCGTCGCGTAGCGACGGCTCCCCCGGCGCCGCCGCCACCACCACCACCGCTGACGCCGGCGTCGCCGCCTCCGGCACCGCGCCCAATCCGCAATCCGCAATCCGCAATCCGCAATCGCTGCACCTCGTCGCCTCCACCCGCGCCACCGTCGAGGAACAATACCTCGCCAAAAAACTCGCCGACGCCCTCGCCATCCCCGCCGCCGCGCGCCACCTCCCCGCGCACCTCGCCGCCGGCGACGGCCTCCTCCTCACCGCCGACCGCGCCCCCAACACCCGCGGCGCGCTCCTCACCGGCCTCGCCGCCGGACTCCCCGCCCCCGCCCTCGCCGCCCTCGCCGCCGACATCGACGCCGGCCGCGCCCGCACGCTCCTCGTCATCAACGAAGACCTCGCCGCCGCCGGCCTCACCGCCGCGCAACTCGCCCGCGTCCGCATCATCTACATCGGCACGCACGCCAACCCGGCCGCCGCCGCAGCCCGGGTCGTCCTCCCCGCGCGCACCGTGTTCGAGAAAAAAGGCAGCTTCGTGAACCAGCAATTCCGCCTCCAGCGCTTCGACCCGGCCATCCCCGGCCTCGCCGGCACGACCGACGACCTCGTCCTCCTCGCCCGCCTTCTCGCCGCCGTCACCGCCCCCGCCGCCGGCCCCGCCCCCGCCGCCGCCCCCCACGGCATCAACGCCATCTGGCGCAGCCTCGCCGCCGACACCCCCGTCTTCGCCGGCATCGAATACGCCACCATCCCCCCCGGCGGCCTCCCCCTCGCCCCCGGCCCGCTCGCCGCCCTTCCCTTCCCCGAAGGCGAATCCCTCCACTACAAACCGCAATTATTTCAACTGGCGAAAACGGACGCGGAAAAATAAAAAAACGCCGCGCCTCCATTTATTCCGACAAACACAGCATTCCAATATGCCACTGTTTCAACAAATCCATCCGGCCAATTTTCTGTCCTTCGGTCCTGATGCGCAACCCATCCCCCTGCGCAACCTCAACCTCATCATCGGACCCAACGGCGCGGGCAAATCCAACCTCATCGATGCCTTTGAACTTCTCCGCGCCGCGCCCCATGATCTCGCCGCCCCGCTTCGCGAGGGCGGCGGCGCGCGCGAATGGGTGTGGAAAGGCCCGCCCCGCCCCGCATCCGCATCATCGTCCGCCGCCACGATTGAAGTGCAGTGCGCGATCCCGCGAATTCAAATCCCGCTCCGCTACCGCCTCGCCTTCGCCCCCGTCCAGCAAACCTACGAACTGACAAACGAAGTTTTGGAAAATGCAACCCGGCCCCGGCCAGACGGCCAGTCCGACGATTTTTGTCATTACCGTTTTCAAGACGGGCATTCAGTTATCAACGCCACCCTTGGGGAACAGTGCTTGCGGATTCCCATCCATCAGGATGACGTAAAATCCAACCAGTCCATCCTCTCGCAACGCAAAGACCCGAAAGTGTATCCCGAAATCACCGCGATCGGCGAAGCCTTTGCCGGCATTCAGATTTTCCGGGAATGGCAGTTCGGCCGCGCCTCCGCGTTGCGCCACCCCCAGCCGGCCGATGCCCCCACCGACATGCTCCTGCCCAGCCTCGCCAACCTCGGCCTTGTCCTCAACGACCTTGAGCACCGTTCCGGCATCTGGCCCCGCCTCAACGAATACTGCCGCCGCTTTCTCCCCCGCTTCAACCGCCTGACAACCCGCATCCAGAATAACTCCGTCCAAATAAACCTGTTCGAGGACGACCTTGCCGGCCCCGTGCCCGCCGCCCGCCTCTCCGACGGCACGATCCGCTTTCTCACTTTTCTGGCCATTCTTCTCTCCGCCGACCGCCATCCGCTCATCTGCATCGAAGAGCCCGAACTGGGCCTCCACCCCGACAGCCTCCCCCTCCTCGCCGACCTCCTCAAAGAAGCCTCCTCGCAGACCCAACTCATCGTCACCACTCATTCCGACACCCTCGTCTCCGAATTTTCCGACCAGTCTGAAACCACTCTGGTCTGCGAACATCTCCCTGGCGAAGGCACGACGCTCAACCGCCTCGCGCCGGAAAAACTCGCCTTCTGGCTTGAAAAATACCGCCTCGGCGAAATCTGGCGCCTCGGCGAAATCGGAGGAAACCCGTGATGGAACTCCGAATCTACCTTGAAGGCGGCGGAGACACTGCCGATGGCAGGACGAAACTCCGCCAAGGCATGGACGGCTTCCTCAAACCGCTCAAAGATCTGGCCCGCCGGCAACGCTGGCACTGGAAACTGATCCCCTGCAAAGGCCGCTCCGAAACATGGGACGCCTTTCAAAACGCACGTGAAAAACATACTACTGTCATGTCAATTGGAAATTGTCGGATAAAGTCTTTTGAGTTTAATACGCGCATTTTGATCGGTAAACCGCCAGTTGATCTTGGCCTTCTTATTATTCCTGCTTTCCTGCCACG
>JAITDF010000675.1 GCA_031282705.1 Opitutaceae bacterium
GAAACCGGGCCCGCCGCCCATGCACCGATGTTGCGCGGCGGCTCGGGATTGCGTGGCACGGACGTCCCCGCCTTCGCCATTTATCCCCTCCCGCCCGCCGCCCGCCGCCCGCCGCCCGCCGCCGCGAGGGGCTTTGGCCCGCCCCGGCCTCTCACAGCCATTTTTTCCGGCGCATGAAGAGCAGGATGGCGCCGGTGCTGGCCAGGGTGAGCGCGAAGGTGATCGGATAGCCGTAAGGGATGCCAAACTCGGGCATGTTTTCAAAGTTCATGCCCAGCCAGCCGCCGATGAGCAGCGCGGGGATCGTCAGCGCGGTGATGGCGGTCATCACGCGGATGCCGGCGTTGGCCTCGTGGCTGGATTTGTTGATGAAAAGGCGGAAGGTGAGGATGAGCTGGTCGGCCCACGACGCGGCCTGCGCCTCGATGCGGCCGAGATCCTCCTCCAAGTCGCGGAGATAGGGCAGGATGACCTTGCGGATGAGTTTGCTTTTGCCCTGGGCAAGCTCCGCGACCACGGCGCGCTGCGGGCGCACGATCTGGCGGAGCCGGGCGAGCTGCTTGCGCACGGCGACCATGGCGGGGAAAAGCTCGTCGGCGGAGCCGTGGTGCAGGACGTGCTCGGCGATTTCCTCAATCTGCCCGCGGAGAAAATCGAGCGCGGGTTTGTAGCCCTCGACCATGAGGTCGAGGATGGTGTGCGCGAAGCGGTCGGGGCCGCGCACCGCGAGGCCGGGGGTGCGCAGGAGGCGTTCGCGCGCGGTCGCGGTGGCGCGCAGGGGCTGGCGGTGGTAGGTGACGAGGAAGTTTTTCCCCAGAAAAAAATCGAGCCCGGTGGTCATGAACGAATCGACCTGGGTGTAATCGACGGCGTGCATGACGAGGTGGACGTAGTCGCCGTAGGGCTCGATTTTCGGAAAAGGCGCGTCGCTCACGCAGTCCTCGATGGCGAGGGGGTGGAACTGGAAGGCGCCGGCGAGGACCTGCCGGGTCTCCTCGTCGGTGGGCGCGGTGAGATCGACCCAGAGCATGACGCCCGGCTCGTCGCGCAGCGCCGCGAGGGTCTCGACCGCGGGGTTCTGCGCGGAGAGGCGGTTGTCGCGATAGACGAGGGCGGAGATCATGGGAAGGGGGGGCGGCTTCGCCGCCGGTTCAGGACGTGGGGGACACGAAAACCGGAAAAATGAAAAACCGCAAGAATCTTGGCATCAGGGAGCCTGTAAAAATTGGTCCGCCGCCAGTTTCGATGAGACCGTGCCGCCCCTCCGGGGCCGGCCGCCGCCGCTCCGGGGTTTCGCGCGCGCTCTCTCTCCACATAAGCGACGAATCCCCCATGTAAATTACTTGCCCTTGGGAAGGCGCATGGCCAGCATCCGCGGCGTCTTCGAATGTGCCCTGGCGCGGAAAATTGTCAGATGAGCAACCACCGGTGGTTCAGTGATGATTTGAAACCCGACAACCGGGAACGGCGGGAAACAGACGGGGCGTCTCAAATCACCTGAACATGACAAGCAGCAAACTTTATATCGGAAACCTCCCCTTCTCCACCACGGCGCAGGAATTGCAGGACCTCTTTTCGCAAGCCGGCGCCGTCGCCGCGGTTGACCTTGTCTTTGACAAATTCACCGGTCGCTCGCGCGGCTTCGCCTTTGTCGAGATGGGCAGTGTCGAGGATGCGCAAAAAGCCGTCGAACGTTTCCAAGGACACTCCCTCGGCGGACGCCGCATCACCATCAACGAAGCCCGCCCCAAGGAAGAACGCCCGCGCGGCAATTTTGGCGGCGGCGGAGACCGTCGCGGTTTCGGCGGCGGACGCCGCGGCGGTTTCGGCGGGCGCCGCGACCGCGACCGGAATCGCGGCTACCGCGACTGAAAAATCCCCGCCCCGTCGCCGCCACCGCCGCCACCGCCGCCGCCGCTGTCGCCGCGGCAAAATAAAGCCGGCAACGGGGGTGCGATTGCAAAGCGATGCAAGCCCGCGACCAGACGCGGGCCTTGAAACAGACTTGGAAGTCTGCGGGACATCGGCAGGCGCGGCGACCGGCAGGCGCGGCGACCGGCAGGCGTTGCGACCGGCAGACGGCGCGGCGGCGTGACGTACCGCAGGTTTCCAAACCTGCTTCCGGGCGGAGGCACTGGCAGCCGTTGCGGATTTCGCCGCCGGCGCGGGTGCTGTTGCCGGCATGTCCCGGTGCGGTGTGTGTGTTCTTTGTTTTATGTTGTTTATGGATTGCAGGTTGCCGACGGAGAGAGGGTCGGGGCCAGGGATGGTGGCGGGGGCTTCCGGGAGGCGCCGGGGGGCGCGGAGGATGGGTTGGGGGGCGAAAGGGACGTGCGTCCCGGCGCGGGGGACGAACGTCCCGGTGAAGGGGATGCAGGGGGTGGAAAGGGGGGCGCGGAAAGGCGGGGCAGGGACGCGAGGAGGGGAGGCGGGGATGGGGATGAGGGATGGGGGATGAAAATGGGAGACATGGGAGGAATGGGAGGGAGAAAGAGAGAGAGGAAAGAGAAAGAGAAAGAGGGAGTGGGAGACAGGGGGCACCGCCGCCGCGTGAAAATTTCCCCTATTTGAAAACTGGCAATTTTCCCGCGAAGTGGAATTTTTGAAGGGCCGCTTCCCGAAAACTTTTCCGCCAACCACCTTCGCACCTTGCCCGGCTCCTCCAAAATCAGAGTCCTCCCCGACCGCGTGGCGAACCAGATCGCCGCCGGCGAAGTCATCGAACGCCCCGCCGCCGTCGTGAAGGAGCTGGTCGAAAACGCCCTCGACGCCGGCGCCACCCGCGTCGAGGTCGAGTTCCGCCACGGCGGGCGCTCCCTCATGCGCGTCGAGGACAACGGCTGCGGCATGTCGCGCGACGACGCCCTCCTCGCCCTCGAACGCCACGCCACCAGCAAAATCACCGAGGCCGCCGACCTCGACCGCCTCGGCACCCTCGGCTTCCGCGGCGAGGCCGTGCCCTCCATCGCCAGCGTATCCCATTTCCAACTGCAAACCCGCGAGCCCTCCGCCGACGCCGGCACCGAGGTCCTCGTCAACGGCGGCCGCCTCGTCCACGTCCGCGAATGCGGCCGCCCCCCCGGCACGTGCATCGAGGTCGCGCACCTCTTCAACTCCGTCCCCGCGCGCCGCAAATTCCTGAAAAGCGACAGCACCGAGGCCGCGCACATCATCCACGCCGTGCGCCTCTACGCGCTCGCCTACCCGCGCGTCGCCTTCACCCTCGTCGAGGACGGACGCATCATCTTCCGCTCCCCCCGGTGCGACACCCTCGCCGAGCGCGTCGCGGGCATCTTCGGACGGCAGACCGCCGACGGCCTCATCCCCGTCGAGGCCGCCGAAAACGGCATGCGCCTCGCCGGCCTCATCGGCGGCCCCGGCCAGGGCCGCTCCACGCGGCACGAGATGCTCACCTTCATCAACCACCGCCCCGTGGACAGCCGCACGCTCAACTACGCGCTCATCGAAAGCCTCCACGAATCGCTCCCCAAGGGCCGTTACCCCGTCGCCTTCATCTTCTTTGAAATCGACCCCGCCGCGGTGGACGTGAACGTGCACCCGGCCAAGCGCGAAGTCCGATTCCGCAGCGAACCGGCCGTGCGCGGCTTCGTCATCCGCGCCATCCTCGAAACCCTGCGCGCGCGCGGCCAGGCCGCGGCGGGCCGCGCGGGGAAAGTGGAATCGGCTCCCAGCCGCCTGGCCGGCGAAGCCGCCGGCTTGGGTGGCACGGGCGCCCCGCCCGTGGGCTTGGGAGGCACGGGCGACCCGCCCATGCCTCCGCCAAACGAACACGGGCGGGACGCCCGTGCCACCCAGGCCGGCGCGCCCGCGCCCGCGTTTCCAGTCCCGCGCGTCCTCCCGCCGGCCCCAATCGTTTCGGGCGACGGCGACGGCCAGCCAGATCCAAAATCGTTTCCGACGACAACGACCGTCAGCCAAATCCAAAATTCTCCCTCCGCCGCCAATCCCTCCGCCGCCAATCCCGCCGCCGCCCTCTCCTCCTTCAATCCCGCCGCCGCCAATCCCGCCAATTCCGCCGCGCCCGCCGCGATCAGCAATCCGCAATCCACCCTTTGCAATCCGCAATCGGCAATCCACCTTCCGCCGCCCGCAATCCGCGGCCCGCAATCCGCCGCCCGCAATCCGCAGTCCGCAATTCCCTGCGCGGCCCCCGCCTGGCGTTACCTCGGCCTTGCGCACGCCACCTACGCGCTCTTTGAAACCGCCGCCGGGCTTGTCCTGCTCGACCGCCGCGCCGCGCACGAACGCATCTGGTTTGAACGCCTCCGCGACCAGTTCCGCTCCGGCGAAGTCCCCAGCCAGCGCCTCCTCCTGCCCGTCCCCGTCGAACTCGACGCCATCGCCACCGCGCTCCTGCTCGACCGCCTCGATTTCTTCAACCGCCACGGCTTCGAGATCACCGGGTTCGGACGCAACTTCTTCCGCATCGAAAGCGTGCCCGACTGGATGGAGCCCGCCGACGCCGAACCCTTTGTGCGCGACCTCCTCGGCGCGCTCCGCGAAGGCCGTTTGCAGGACAAAAGCATCGACCTTGCCCGCGACGGGCTGGCGCGCCTTGCCGTGGCCAGGGCCATCCGGCTCCCCGCCGCGGTCAACGAAGCCGAAATCCGCTCCATCCTTGGGCGCCTTTTTGCGTGCGAGACCCCGCTCACCAGCCCCTCGGGCCGTCCCACGTTCATCGAGCTGTCCCAGTCCGAACTCGACCGCCGCTTCGCCCGGTAGCCGCGCGCGGCCCACCCCGTTTCGCCGCGAAAATTCTGCATGCCTTTCGCGCGCCGCGTGCCTGTCACTGCTTTGTTCATTCAAGGGTTCGTCGCTATTTTCGATGAGACAGTGAGGGGCCCTTTGAAAAATCAAAAACCAACATGAAATCACTGATGTTACGCGGTGGCTTTGGGTGCGTAGGGCGAGCGTCCCGCTTG
>JAITDF010000676.1 GCA_031282705.1 Opitutaceae bacterium
CGCTTGCCCTACGTTCCACCCGGCGGCGCCGCCGTCCTCCTTAAACTTCAACTTAAACTGGCGGCGGCCTCCGTCACCGCCTCGCCCCCCTCTCGGGCGACTAAAGTCGCCGCCCCGTCAAGCCCTGTCTTCGTTTCGTCAAACCCCGCCCGGACGGTCTTCAGTCCATCAAGTTCCGCCAGGCCATGCCTCGCCTGACGCGTCACCCTTCAATCGTTCAATCGGGTATTTTTATGGAATAACAGCCATTAAAATAGTGGAGCCCCTGCATTTTTTCAGCGTTCGACGGGGATTTTTGTGAGGATGGCGAGTTGCCGGACCCATTGGTCGGCGAGCTCTTCTTTTACTGCCGGCAGGTTGCCGAGTTTGTAGTCGCGTCCGATGCGTTTCGCCTTGCCGCGGCCCCAGGGGTGGAAGGCCATGATGTCGATTTGTTGCGCGTTGCGAAGGCGATTGGCGATGGCGGCGATGGACTCGAAATGTCCGGGGCGGTCGTTGCAGCCGGGGATGATTGGGCAGCGCAGGATGGTTTTTCCGCCGGCGGCGTCGATGAGTTGGAGATTTTCGAGGATGCGCTTGTTGGAGACGCCGGTGTATTCGCCATGCCGCGCGGCGTCGGTTTCCTTGATATCGTAGAGGAAGATATCCACGCAATCGAGGAGACTCTTGTATTTTTCAAAGCCGGCGAAGCCGGAGGTGTCGAGACAGGTGTTGAGCTTGTTTTGCTTTGCGGCGCGGAGGAGCGCCGCGGTGAACTCGTATTGCAGCATCGGCTCGCCGCCGGAAATGGTCAGGCCGCCGCCGGAGCGATCATAGTAGGCTTTGTCGCGCAGGACGGTTTCAATCACTTCGTCAACGGAACGCCATTCACCGAGGCGCGCGAAGGCGTCCGCGGGACAGAATGGCAGCCTGTCGGCGCAGGATTTCGGGCGGATGAAAACGTGCTTTCCGTCGATGAGTTGATGGCACTCGGGATACTCGCGCATACAGTTTCCGCAGAGCCGGCATTTTTGTTCGTCGTAGGCGATTTCCGGAAACGGCGAGATGGATTCCGGATTATGGCACCAGAGGCAGTTGAGCGGGCAGCCCTTGAGAAAAACGGTCGTGCGGATGCCCGGGCCGTCATGGACGGAGAATTTTTGGATTTCGAGGACGAGACCTTTCATGGGCGGGCGGGCAGGGCGCGATCACCGGGCGCACCGGGAGTCAGAACAGGCAATCGTGGTGGTTTCGGCGAAACCGCCCTGCCTTCCAAAGCGCCCGTTTCATTCATATCTGACATTATTCGTAAAGCGTCCGATCGAGGATTTCCTTTTGGATGTTTTTGTCGAGATTCACGAAGCGGGCCGTCCAGCCGCCGACACGCACGAGCAGGTTGGGATATTTTTCGGGATGAATCATCGCGTCCTCAAGGTCGCCGCGATTAAGACAGGTGATCATCAGGTGGATGCCGCCGGTTTCAAAATACGCAAGGATAGCAGCCTTGAATTTTTCGAGGTTTTTTCCGGTGAGCAGACTGCGCGAGACTTTTAGATTTTGCACGAAGCCGCTGTGCAACTTGAACTGCTTCTTCATCGAATTGAGCAGCGCGGTGAGGCCGTTGCGGTCGGCGCCCGCGGTGGGGGCGTTGCCGACGGCGAGCGGGTCGCCGGCCTTGCGTCCGTCGGGCGAGGCGGCCATGCCGGCACCATAGCGCACGCCGCCGGGGTTGAGGTTGCAATTCAGGAAGAAATCCAGGCCGCCCCGCCCGGCTTTGGAGGCGACGTTTTCATTCACAAAACGGCAGAGGTCGGCGTAAATGTCGTCCACGCAGGCGTCGTCGTTGCCGAATTTCGGACAGTCGAGCATCATGCGGCGCTCCTTTTCATAACCTTCGAAATCGGCGTCGATGATTTTGACGACCTGTTCGAGCGCCAGCCTCCTGTCCTCGTAAACGAGTTTCTTGATGGCGGCGAGGCTGTCGGCGGTATTCGTGAGACCGAAGGTTTCCACCTGGCTGCCGATGTAGCGGGCGCCACCGGCGAAGACGCCCTTGCCGCGGGCGATGCAATCGTGCGTGAGGATGCTGGTGAAAAGGAACGCGGAAGTGGCGGCGTGGACGTCGTTTTCCAGTTTGTTCCGGCGCGCGAAAAGCCCGTTTGTATAATCAATCTGGCGCTTCACGGCGTCGTAGAGTTTTTCGTAAGTGTCAAAATTCGAGAGCGGGCCGGTGCGCAGGCCGCGGTATTCACGGACCTTCGGGTTCCAGCCGTCGTGCAGGACGAGGTCGAGCGCGGCGAGGTAGGTGATGATGTTGTTCGGCGAGCTGATGCTTTTGCTGTCAATCTGGATTTCACCGCAGCCTTGCGGTATATAATCCTCCGCCTCCTTCATGGAGACGTGATATGCTTTCGCGCACATGGGGATGTGCTCGTCGTCATTATAAAGCGTGGGCGAGACGCAGCCGGCGGCGATGAGTTCGAGTGCCTTGTCGAAGAGCGCGGGATTTTGCCCTTTATGGAAACGCAGCGTGACGTTCGGCTCCTGTTCTTTCAGTTCGAGTGTCACTTCCATCGCGGCCATTGCAAATTGATCGGCGTTTTCTGGATTTCTGCGGCCTTTTCCGCCGATGATGACGCGGCAGTTGTTGATGGCGACGCGGAAGCCGTCCTTGAACTGGTCGGCTATGATGCGCCAGAGGGAACGGAGCAGGTCCTTGGCTTCTTCGCGCGTGAGCCGGCCGGCGGCGATGTCGTTGACGAAAAAGTCGCCGAGATAGACGTCGGCCCGGCCGTAGTTGGCGGAGTCGGAGCAGATGACATACAGCCAGAAGAGCTGGATGGCTTCGCGGAGGCTGGAGGGTCTGCCGACGGCGATGCTGTCGAGGGCGGCGGCCATCTGGCGCAGTTCGCCCCTGCGCTTTTCGGTCGTGGTCGCGGCGGCGGCCTGCCCGCAGGCGTGCGCGGCGTAGTGGCGGCAGACGCCGGCGAGGGTGTCGAGAGCCATGAGCGCGGCGCGGCGGAATCCGGCGTCGCCGGCGTCGCCGCCTTGGATTTCGGCGCGGAGGCCGGGGATGCCGAGGCGGAGGAGTTTGTCGAAATCCAACGAGAAGCAGCAGAGGCGGAAGAAGTGCGTGGCATATTGCGCGGGGCCGACGTTGTTGACGCGGCTCATGCCTTTGACGAATTCCTCGCCGAGGCCGAGCATGTATTTTGTCATGGGACTGTGTTTTTCCCAGAAGGCGCAGATTTCGAGGGCCTCATTGCGGCGCGGGTCGGTTTCGGGGAGTTTGCCGGCGATTTCGCGGAGGGCTTCATAGTTGTAAACATAGCCGCCGATTTCCCGCTGGAGAATGGAGCGGAGATATGCGTCGTGCGGGGAGACCTCGGTGTCGGGGCGGTCGTCGTCGCGCAACGCGGGGATGCCGGTGTTCACGATGCCTTCGTTGAGGAAGGCGACGAGGGGATGATAGAGCACGCGCCCGGCGAAGAGGTCGTAGTCGCGGGGCGGATCGCAGAGGGCGGGGTATTGCGTCCTGAGGCAAAGCGCCTCGCGAATGGCGGGGTGGGCGTTGATGTTTTCGCGATAAGCACGGGTGAAATCGCGGGCGATGTCGAGTTTGCGGGTTTCGGTTTGTGTGAGCATGGCGAGTGGCTGATTGCGGGTGGCGGGTGGAGCGGAAGGTTTTTGGGGCGTGGTGACTGGGAGAAGATAAGTCAATCCGGGGAGGAGCCGGCGTAAGTTGTCCAGAGCCGGGAGGCGGTTTCGGGAGAGTCCGTCATGGTGAGGACGGCGAGGCCTTGGTGCGGCAGTTTGGTGAAAATCCAGTCGAGGTCGGCGGGCGGGATTTTGCCCCAGATGAGGAGGGGGCGTTCGCGGAGGATGGAGAGGTGCTTTTCGTGGATTTCCGCGGCCGTGGGGCCGCCGGTGTCGATGTGCATTTCCAGGAGGTCCATGCCCATTTTCAGGTAAGCGCCGGTCGGCACGAAGCCGGTCGAGTGCTGGTGGATGGCGAGATGCGGAAAGGCGGCGGCGATGCGGCGGTCGCAGGGTTCGATAAATCGCGCGTAGAGTTCCGGCGAAAGCAGCGCGACGGCGTCCTCCTGATGCCAGACGGTGCCGGGCGGCATCCAGGCGTTGTAAAAGAACGAGCCGACGCCGCCGTGAAACAGCGGGATGCGGTCGAGCTGGAATTGTCCGGCGGAGATGAAAAGGTCGGTGAGTTTTTCGGCGGTGCGGCGGACTTCGTCGGGGCGGTCGAACATGGCCATGACAAACTCGGTGCCGCCGTAGAGCGAGGAGAGCAGGTCGGCGACACCGCGCATCCGCGTCGTGGCGAGGGGGAAGCGGCCGGCGGCGCGCCTCGCGAGCGCATCGAGCATGGCGGACATGAGGCGCGCCCAAGGGTTGCCGGGGGAGAAGGCGGGGATGTCGCCGGGCGAGAAATCCAGGGGTGTCCCGGCGCGGATGGAGTTGGTTGTATGGCTGGCAAACAGCGGGCAGCCGAGGAGCGCCTCAAGCCAGGGAATCCCCCAGAAGGCGCTGCCGCCGAAGATAAAATCACCGCCGAGTTTTTCGGTTTCGAGGAAGAGGTTCCCGGCGTCGGCTGCGTAGGCGCCGGGGTCGAAATCGTCCGGCGCCAGCGGGCGGTTTTCGGGCAGCGAGCGGCTGGACGGATAGCGCGGAAGCGGGAACTCGCTGCCGGGGGAGAAACCGAAAAGCGGGCGTGCGTTTTCGCGGCGGAGAAAGGCGCGAAAGAGTCTGACGCGCCGTTCAATGGACTTGTGCTGGTGGTTCATGGTTGTTGTCGCGGTCGGGCGGGGAGGTCCCGGCTGGCGGCGGGTCCTTGGTGAAACGGTTGAAAAGCAGCGCCAGCGCGGGCAGCAGGAGGTTGGAAAACACCGGCACCCAGAAGAGGTCGGGGACGCGGCCTTCCAGAAATGGCAGGGCGGATTGCGCGGCGGCGGTGTCGCAAACGACCCAGAGCAGGACCGTGGAGAGCGTGACCGCCGTGGCGGCCAGGGCCGCGCGCACCCGGATTTTCCGGCTGAAGAAGCCCAGCATGAACAGGGCGAAAAGCCCGGCCGAGAAGATGGTTTGAAAGAGGAAGTGCAGGTCCTGGATGGCCTGCGAGCGCGTGAGGTGCACGAGCGCCGCCAGCACGACCATGATCGCTCCAAAGACCAGCGTGCAGGCGCGGCCGGCAGCGAGGTAGTGTTTTTCGTCCGCCGTCCGACGCCAGAAGCGGCGGTGAAAATCCGTGACGAGGGTGACGGAGCAGGCGTTGAGAATGGGCGCGAGCGTGCTGAGCGATGCGGTCAGAATCGCCGCGAGCAGGACGCCCTTCAGCCCCGCCGACAATTGCGTGCTCATAAAATAGGGGACGATTTTTTCGGGCGCGGAAAGCGCGAACTTCGCGACCACGGGGTCGGGGTTGATGTCGTAAAACGCCCAGAGAATCGTCCCGAGGAAATTGAAATTCAGCCACAGTGGCACGACGAGCAGGAAGGTGATGGCGACGGCGATCCGCGCCTGGGCCGTCGTTTTTGCCGCGCGGTAGCGCTGGATGAAATCCTGGCGCGTCGTGTAGTCGGAGGCGTTGGTGAAGGCGGCCGCGATGAGGGCAGCCCAGAGCGTCCGTTCGGTGAGGGTCAGGCTGGTGCTGCCGAGCGAGAATTTGCCCGCGGGGGAACCGTGCACCCAGACGGTTTGCAGCCCGCCGGGAATCTGTTGCAGCGCGAGGATGAGCAGGAGAAACGCGCCGGCCACGAGGATGATTGCCTGGAAAAATTCCGTCCAGACAACCGCCTCGAAGCCGCCGGCCATGGTGTAGAGCGTCGCGGCGAGGCCCAGCGCGAGCATCAGCCAGACAATCGGGACGCCAAAAAACACTTCCAGCGCCAGGCAGGTGACATACAGCACGACGCCGAGCCGGAGCATGTTGAACATCAGGAAACCGGCGGCGGCGTAGGTTCGCGCCCAGGCGCCGAAGCGTTTTTCGAGAAAGGCGTAGCCGCTGTCGGTTGTGGCACGCCGGAAAAACGGGATGACCCAGACCAGCGTGAAAACGCCGGTGACGACAAAGGCGAAATTGGGGAGCACCCAGCGAAGGTCGTTTTGGAAACTGTATCCCGGCGCGGCCAGAAAGGTGTTCGCGCTCACGTAGGCCGCGGAGAGCGAGACGCCCACCAGCCAGCCGGGCATTTTTCCGCCACCCAAAAAATACGCCGCCGTGCTTTTCTGCCGCCCGGAAAAAAACAGGCCGACAACCACGCTGCCCAGCAAGGTCGCGACGACGATGGCAATGTCCAGCGTGCTCATGGCAGGGTCTTCATTGACGCGTTCACTTTCTTTGCGCCTCTGCGTCCTTGCTGTTCAACATCCATTCAAAATGGCAGGGGGGGAGCTTTTATTTGAGTGAATCGGCGAAGCGGCCTCCGCGGTGGGCGCCGAGGATGGCGCGGGCGACCCTTTGGGCGAGCATGGCGGAGCCGTGCGCGCTGAAATGCACGTCGGCGGGCAGCTGCCATTCCTCCAGGCGGGGCAGCGCGGCGGCATGAAGGTCGTTTATAAAAACCTGCCTCCCCCGCATGACCTCGCGCGCCCTGGCGTTGTAGGGCAGCTCGGCGCCGGGGGCGCGGCCGATGCTGTCAGGCGGAACCGGCGTGGAGGTGGCGAAGACGACGACGGCGCCGGTGGCGCGCAGTCTGTCGATCAGGATTTCGAGGTTTTTGGCGTAGCCGTCGGGCTTGGGGCCGCGGCTGGTGAGGTCGTGCAGGCCCCAGTTGCAATGGATGACGGCCCACTTTTTGCCTTCGAGCCAGGCGTCAATGTTTTCGAGGGTGAACGTCGTGTTCTGCGCGTTGTCGGGCACGCGGAAGACATTGAATTTTCGCACGAGCAAGGCGCGGACTTCCGCGGTGTAGCCGATGGATATGGAGTCGCCGATGACGAGCGCATTGGGCAGCGAGGGGTCCTCCTTTACGAAGGCAAAGGGCGCCGAGCGGGCCAGCGGGGGCTTGACCGCGGCTTTCCACTCCTCCTCGGAGTCGTAAATGCCGGCGCCGCACAGCGGGGCCAGCAGCAGGGCAAGGCAGGCAAGGGTGTTTTTTGATTTCATGGGATCATCCTTTTTTGATTTCGTTGATGAGCGCATCGACGGTGGTGTAGGCGATGGCGATGTGGGTGTCGGCCGCGCCGTAGTAGATGGCGAGCCGGTTGGTGGCGCCGTCCACGAGGGCGGCGCAGGGGAATACGACGTTGGGGACGTGGCCGACGGTTTCGTAGCCGGCCTCGGGCCAGAGGATGGGGCTGTTTTTTCTGGCGACGACCTTCCAGGGTTGTTCGAGGTCGAGGAGCATGGCGCCGGCGCTGTAAACGAAGCCGTTGCAGGTGTCCATGACGCCATGATAAATCGTCAGCCAGCCCTCGCTGGTCTCGATGGGCACCGGACCGCCGCCGATTTTGGTGCGCTGCCAGCGCGACGCGCCGCGTTCGAGGACGAGGCGGTGCCTGCCCCAGAATACAAGGTCGGGGCTGGCCGAATAGAAGATGTCGCCATAGGCGTTGTGGCCGGGGCCGCTGGGACGGGAGAGCATGCCATAGAAACCGTCGATTTTGCGCGGGAAAAGCACGCCGTTGCGGTTGAAGGGCAGGAAGGCGTTTTCGAGCTGTTCGAAGTTTTTGAAATCCCGGGTTTTTGCGATGCCGATGGTGGGGCCGTAGTAACCGTTGCACCAGTGGATGTAATAATCGCCGCCGATTTTCGCGATGCGAGGATCATAGCCGTATTCCATCCCGCGTCCCTCGGCGGCGCAGGAGAAGAAGGGCAGCGGCTCTTCTTCGAGCTTCCAAATCAGGCCGTCGGCGCTGTGCCCGACATGGATGGCGGGCAGCACTTCCTCGTAGTCGAGGCGGAAGACGCCGACAAATCCGCCATCGAGCGGGACGATGGCGGAGTTATAGACGGAGCGCGCGCCGGGGAAGGGGCGGCGGCCGATGATGGGGTTGCCCGTGTGGCGCCAGATGTGGCCGGCGCAATCGGCAGGGCGTTCCTGCCAGGGAATGTTGGGCAGCGCGGGAGCGAAGACTTTGACGGGCATGGATGACGGTGGTTGTATGATCATGGGTGCGGTTGACAGGGAGAGAGATGGATCGAGAGGGCGCCGGATGTTTGCAGGAGACGTGGAAAAACCGTGATGCAGGGAGGCATCGGAAGGTTTCGGATGAGCATCCGCCATGATTGCAAATTGTCAACAATCTTTTTTCTACTAACTGATGTTACGCGGCAGCCAGTCTTTTGGCAGGCTTTTGGTAGGGCGGTCTCCCCGAGACCGCCGCGTTCGTCACTCGTGGCTTCCGGCGGTCTCGGCGAGACCGTCCTACCAAAAAACCTCTCCTGCGTAACATCAGCTACTAATTACAGAGGTGATGATTTCATGGCGTCAATCCGCCGCGAAGGATGCGCCGGCGGGAGGGGCAAAGCATCGGTCTGCCGGGGGGAGGATTGGGGAGCGGGCCGCCCCGGCGGGCACGGGCCCGCCGGGGCGGGCCGTTCCCCAATCCTGATGATGCCCGTGAAAGCGGCGGGGATGCCAGCCCGGCGGCTGATTTTGCAGGCCGGGGGCCCCTGCCCTTGAGAAGGCCGCCAAGCGCGCGGCGCGCGCGGGTTCCCCAAGGCGGCGCATTCCGCCCGCCGGCGGCTTTACTGGATGTTCTTTTCCAAGGCGGCGACAGCCTGCTTGAGCTGGCGTTTTTTGATGGCGGTGACGATGGCGCAGTGTTCCTCGTAGCTTTCCATCCCGCGTTTGAGAAGCTTCTTGGCCTGGAGCGCCGTGAGGGATTGGAGATCGCCGCCGGTTTCCTCCAAGGAACCGGCTTGCGGGTTGTGATGGGGGAGAAGCAAACGCGTGATGAGCGGAAGCCAGACCGCAATCAGACTGTCGTCGCCCACGCGCTCAAGTATCGAGCGGTGAAACTCCATGTCGCGTTCGAGCACGTGCGGTATGTCCGCGCGCTCGCACACCGTCTTGTATTGCTCCAGGTGCGTCTCCCACTCGGTCACGTCGGCGTCGGTGATGTCCGGGAATATCCGCCGCAGGGCGTGCGTTTCGATTTGTTTGCGCAGCGTCACGAAAAGTGCGCGCGTCTCCTTTGATGCGCGTTTTTTCACGCGCACACCGCGGTTCGGCTCGGCCATCAGCAACCCCTCCTTGGTCAGTTGCAGCAGCGCGTCGCGTATCGGGCCGCGGCTGACTCCGTAGCGTTTCGCCAGATGCTGTTCGCGCAATGCCGAGCCTTCGCCGTATCCTCCCGACAGAATCTCAGTGCGGAGATGGTTGACAATTTGCTCGCGAATGGTGCGGACGACAGGAATGCTTTTCATGGGCTGCTTCAATGCAGGTGAGCAACACGCTGGATTATGGTGGATTGTCAATAAGATTTGCATGACAAGGGGGTGGTCATGCGAACTGTTTTGACGGCCATCAATCACACACCATCCTATTTGTAATTAATGGAATAAAGAAAGTGTTTCAGCGGTTTTTCATTTGTCGATTGTTGATAAAATAACCGTGTGGCGGCGAGGTGGAGCCCCGCCCGGCCCCGGCCTCCCCATCGACGGCGTCGTTCCCCGCCGGCGGGATGTGATGGGCGCATGCAGGCTGTTCCGGAAAAAATCAATCTTGTCATTTTGTCATCAATCTGCTCATTGACAATATGCAATACATCCCCCTCCAGCGATGAGCCCAAAGTCCGTGAAACCGCCAAACCCGCCCGCCATGCTTGCCGCGCTCCTCGCCGTGGCGCTCCAGCAGCTTCAGCCGGGGAGCCATGCCGCGGCCGGTCCGGCCGCGCCCGTGCGCGCCAAGGCCCCCTTTCGCGTTCTTTACAACAACGACACCACCAATATCACCGCGTGCGCCAGCCCCTTTTTCAAAAGAGGACAGGCCTTCGGGCCCGGCATGATTGACGCCTCGGTCGCCGAGGCGTCCGGGGCCGACGCGCACCTGTTTTCGCCGGGGCTCATGTGGGTGCCGTTCTGGAAAAGCAAACTCCAGCCGCCTGACGAACATTTTCGCTGGTGGCAAAAGACATTCCCCGGCGGACGGCTGCATCCGATTGCGCGCTATCTGCTTGATGGCGGCGATGTCGTCGCGGACTTCGTGAAAAGCTGCCGCGCGCACGGCACGGCCGCCTTTGTCTCCGTGCGCCTCAACGATTATCACCGCGTCGAGTTCCTCGACGCCCCCGGCGGCGCCGTGCTCGATGAGTTCGACTCGATTTGCATCGACCGTTTCCGGCGCGAACATCCCCAGTGGCGCATCCGCCCGCCGGCCGCCCGCGACCGCGACTCGCGCATGGCGGACGACGCCGATTCGCGCTCCGTTTTCGAGGCGCGCGACCTGGGTGTCATGAACTGGGCCGAGCCCGGCGTGCGCGCGCGCATGGCCGCCTTCATCGACGAACTCGCCGAAGGCTACGACATCGACGGCGTCGAGCTCGATTTCCTGCGGCACTACCGCTTTTTCCGCCCGGACGGCTCCCTCTCCTCCGCCGAACGCTCCCGCATCATGACCGGCTTCGTCTCGCAAGTCCGCCGGACGCTCGACCGCACCGCGCCCGCCGGCAAACCCCGCTGGCTGTGCGGGCGCATCCCCGCCGTCCTCTCGATGCACGACCCGCTCGGCATCGACGTCGCCGCCTTTGCGGACGCCGGCGCGGACATGCTCAACCTCTCCTCGAATTACTTCACCGTGCAGCAGGATGTCGATGTCGCGGCCGCGCGCCGCCTCGCGCCCGGCGCCGCGATTTATCTCGAAATGAACCAGTGCACCGCCAAGGGCCCCGACGTCTCGCGCGGCCACGGCGACAACTTCACCTACCGCCGCACCACCGGCGAGCAGTTCCTCACCACCGCCCGCCTCGCCCTCGCGCGCGGAGCCGACGGCGTCAGCCTGTTCAATTTCGCCTACTACCGCGACTACGGCGAAGACCCCTCGCGCGGCCCCTTCAACGAGCCGCCCTTCCACATCCTCCCGCAGCTTGCCGACCACGCCCGCGTCATGGCCGCCGCGCCCGGCCACTACTATCTCGCCCCCATGTGGCGCTCGCCCTACGGCAATCCCGTGCAGCTGCCGGGGAAACTCCGTCCCGGCGGCGCCATCACGCTCCACATGGACCTCGTCGCGCCGGCAGCCGGCTGGCGGAAAAACGCCCGCCTCCGCATCCAGACAAACGACCCCATGCCCGGCGACGCCGCCTGGTCCGCCAGCCTCAACGCCGCCGCGCTCGCGCCGTGCGCCGACATCTCCGAGCCGCTCCCGCCGCCCTATGCGCCCCTGCTCGGCACGCCGCAAACCCTCCGCGCGTGGAGCATCCCGCCCGCGCTGCTCAAGGACGGCCGGAACAACATCGAAATCACCCTGCGCAAAGGCGCCGGCGCCGAGATCATCTTTGCCGACATCATCACCGAATAAAGACACCGCCGACGGCAAAACCGCCGCCGGCAAAGACACCCTCCCCCCATGCGACTCCACCCGCGCCTCACGACACCCGCAATCGCCGCCGCCGCCCTCGCCCTCGCCGCTCCCGGCGCATCGCGGGCCGGCGTCACGCCCGCGCCGCTTTTTGCAAACCACGCCGTCCTCCAGCACGGCAAACCCGTCCCCGTCTGGGGCGCGGCCGCCGCCGGCGAAACCGTCACCGTGACCTACCTCGGCCAGCGCAAAACCGCCGTCGCCTCCGCCGCCGGCAGGTGGAGGCTCGCCCTCGACCCGATGGAGCCCGGGCGCTCGGGCACGCTCGTCATCAAAGGTGAAAACACGCTCGCGTTCTCCGACGTCGTCACCGGCGAAGTGTGGCTCGCCTCCGGCCAGTCCAACATGGCGCTCCAGCTCAAGGCCACGGCAAACGCGAAGGAGGAGGCCGCCGCCGCCGACTGCCCCGGCATCCGCGAATTCAAGGTCGCGCTCGCCGTCTCCCCCATCCCCCGCGACAGCCTCTCGGGACGCTGGACGCCCTGCACGCCCCGGAGCGCCGGCGACTACGGCGCGGCGGCCTACTATTTCGCCCGCGAGCTGCACGCCGCGTTGAAAATGCCCGTCGGCATCATCAACAGCTCCAAAGGCGGCACGCCCATCGAGGCGTGGATGAGCGCCGTCGCCCTCAAGGAAAGCGGCCTCTCCGGCGCGGTCGCCGCGCGCTGGCGGGAGCAGGCGCGCGACCACCCGGCAAAACTGGCCGCCTACAACGCCGGCGCCCTCCCCGAATGGGAAAAAAAAGCCGCCGCCGCCCGCGCGGCCGGGAAAACGCCGCCGCCCAGACCCTCCCCGCCGCCCGGCGGCCCCGGCGACCACCGCATCCCGACCGGCCTCCACGGAGGGATGATTCATGCGCTCATCCCCTGTTCGCTGCGCGGCGCCCTCTGGTATCAAGGCGAGGCCAACGCCGCCCGCCCCGCTGAATACCCCGCGCTCTTCGAGGCGCTGGTCTCCGACTGGCGGCGCGCCTGGGGGCAGGGCGATTTTCCCTTTTTCTACGTGCAACTGCCCAACTACGAAATCCCCGCGCGCGAAGACCGCGGGCGCAACCTCTGGCCCGCCCTGCGCGAAGCCCAGGCCCGCTCGCTCGCCCGCCTCCCCGGCGCCGGCATGGCCGTCGCCATCGACATCGGCGACCCCGGCGACGTGCACCCCGCGAACAAACGCGACATCGGAAACCGCCTCGCCCGCCTCGCCCTCGCCAAGGTTTACGGACGCGACATCGCCTGGTCCGGCCCCGCCGCCCGCTCGGCGACCCGCGAAAACGACGCGCTCCGCATCGCCTTCGACCATGCCGGCGGCGTCATGAAAACCCGCGACGGCCGGCCTCCCGGCGGCTTTGAAATCGCCGGCGCCGACGGGCGCTTCCACCCCGCCGCCGCCCGCATCGAGGACGGCACGGTGCTCGTCCGCTCCCCCGCCGTCCCCGCTCCCGAAAGCGTCCGCTATGCGTGGAAAAACAACCCCTCCGACGCCAATCTCGCCGGCGCGGACAATCTCCCCGCCCCGCCGTTCACGCTCCGCGTTATTTTCGATTTTTGATTCTCGATTTTCGATCGAACCGCGGACTGGGTCGCCGCCGCGCCTCCCTCTCTCCACCCTTCCTCCCCCCCTCCACCCTCCCTCCCCTCTCCCTCATGAAAACCCTCCCTGCGATGACCAGCCAGACCCCCGGAAC